>QHON01000148.1 GCA_003218815.1 Verrucomicrobiota bacterium | reverse complement strand
AAGGGGGCGGTCTCATTGCACAATTGCTGACCATCAACATCCTGTTGCTTCTCTTCAATTTGCTGCCTGCCTTTCCAATGGATGGCGGGCGCGTCTTGCGCGCGCTCCCTGCAACGCGACTGAGTTATGCGCGTGCGACGCAGGTGGCGGCAAGCATCGGTCAGGGATTTGCATTCGTCTTCGGGTTCATCGGGCTGATTTGGAATCCATTCCTGATCTTCATCGCACTTTTCGTTTACATCGGCGCATCGCAGGAAGCGGCTCTCGCGCAAATGAAAGATGTCTCGCGCCGGTTTCCGGTTTCGAGCGCGATGGTCCGCGAATTCCATACCCTTCCGGAAAACGCGACGCTCCAAGAAGCGGTCGACGCTCTCCTCGCGACTTCTCAGCACGATTTTCCAGTCGTTGCTGAAACCGGAAACGTGGCTGGTGTGCTCACACGGCACGATCTCATTGCGGCCCTGCGCCGAGACGATCCGCAGCTCCGCGTGGGCGACGTGATGAGGCGCGATATTCCCACGGTTACTACCGGCACACGTTTTGAAGAAGCATTCCGGATTATGCAGGAGTGCAATTGTCCTGCGGTGCCCGTGCTCGACAGCATGAAGCGATTGGTCGGCTTGTTGACGCCGGAAAACGTGAGCGAGCTCATGATGGTGCAGTCAGCGCTGCCGCGCCGTCGCGTTTCGTAAAAGGTGGATCGGCCGCTCCGCGGGCGACGCTAAATTAATGCGGCTTCGCCGCCACATTCTAACATCGAGCAAGGGACTGCTCGATCCACCTGCTGATTGTTGATCTTCCCCTCAAGCGTACATTGCCGCCCAACAATGGCATCATTGACGAGAGAGAGGCCGGATTTGCAAAAGAGAGTGCACGAAGTGCCGCATAAACCCGGTGTCTACTTAATGCGCGATCGCTTTAATCGCGTGATCTATGTCGGCAAAGCGCGCGACCTGCGCAAACGTGTCAGCTCCTATTTCTTGCCATCGAAAGTGGCCCAGACCGATTTGAAAACGCGCGCCATGCTCGATGCGGTTTGGGATTTTGAGACGCATACCGTGCGCAGCGAGGCGGAATCGCTTTTGCTCGAGGGCAAGCTGATCAAGGAATACCGGCCACGCTACAACATTTCGTTTCGCGATGACAAACGCTTCCTTCTGGTAAAGATCGACATGTCAGAGGAATGGCCGCGTTTCCGTCTGGCGCGTTTTAAAAAAGACGATGGCGCCCGCTACTTCGGGCCCTATGCCCATGCCGGCGCGCTCCGCCAGACACTGAACTTTATGCGCAAGAAATTTGGAGTGCTCACTTTCGGCCGTGGTTCGCCGACGGAGCGCGAATTGAAATCGTCTACTTATCAAGTGCCGATGCGCTTGAGTGAAATCAGCGCGGAGCAATATCGCGAGCGCGTCGTTCAAGCCTGCGAGTTTCTCGAGGGGCATTCGCGTGAGATGATCGCCGCGCTCGAAGAGGAGATGCGTAAAGCGGCCGGGAAAATGGATTTCGAAAAAGCCGCCGAACTTCGCAACATGGTTGAGGACTTGCGCAGCACGACAAAGCCGACGCGCCGCTTTACCCGCGGCAGTCTCCCGAGCGCAATCGATCCTATGGCCGAGGTGCAGGCGCTGGCCGATGCCCTGCAACTTCCGCGCCCGCCGCGGGTAATGGAATGCTTCGATATTTCGAATATTTCCACGACGCACGTCGTCGCCTCGATGGTCTGTTTCCGAAATGGCGTACCCGACAAGGATAATTATCGGCGATATCGAGTGCGCACGGTGGAAGGACAAGATGATTTCGCCAGCATGGCGGAAGTCGTGCGGCGACGTTATTCGCGTGTCTTGCTATCGCTTGCGGAAACGCGCGTGAACGCCGCGGAATATTCGCAAGAGAATGCCTTCGAAATTGCGGAACGCCTGACCAGTCCGCAATCCGCAATCCGCAATCCGCAATCGTATGTTCGTCTGCCCGATCTCATCATTGTCGATGGTGGAAAAGGCCAGCTCTCCTCGGCATGCCGCGAGCTGCAACGACTGGGATTGCATGACCTTCCGATTATCGGACTGGCGAAGGAACACGAAGAGATTTATCGCCCCGGCCGGGCGCTGCCCCTGCAATTGCCGCTCGATTCGGGTGCTTTGCGCTTGCTTCAGCGCATTCGCGATGAAGCACATCGCTTCGCCAACGCCTATCACCAGCTACTCATGAAAAAGCGCGTCGGCGAAAGTATTCTCGATGATTGCCCAGGTGTGAGTCAGAACCGGAAGAACTTGCTCTTACGGAGGTTTGGCTCCGTGAATCGTCTGCGCAAAGCGACGGTAGACCAAATTGCGTCTACGGAAGGGATTGGCCCCAAGCTGGCCGAAGAAGTGCATCGCTTCTTGCAGCGGCATTGACGCGTCACCGTCGCGAAGCAAGATGTCGATTCTGCAAATGAAAGTGCGCGCATTAATTTTTGTCTTCGCCGTTGTTCCGTTTGTTGACGCGCAAACGCAACAGACAACTGCTACGCCAGCTGCGAACCCGACGCCATCTGAAGAGGCGATCATCCCCACATTTGAGACACAAAAGCTCGCACGCACCTACATCCTCGATGTTCCCGCCCCGCGTGGCCAGATCACGGACCGGAACGGCGTGCCGCTCGCACAAAATCGGCTCAGTTACAATCTTGCGATCAATTTTCCCACACCGCTTGATTTTTCCGACACGCAGGCGCTCAGCTTCGTCCGGGAAAAGATCGACAAGGCGGAAAAGTTAATCGGCCGCACGCTCAGGATCTCAGACGAAGCGATCCTACGGAATTATCGCAACCGTGGGATTATGCCATTGGAGATCGCGCAGAATCTCAGCCAGACAGAGTACAAAGAGGTCAAAGACAATTTGCCAGCCGGAATGATCGTGCGGCCAGTTTATGTGCGCACATATCCCAATGGGAAACTAGCCGGGCAGATCGTCGGTTACACTGGAAAGACCGGACGCAACCCTGATGGCATCGTCGATAATCACGAAACGCTCTGGCCCGAAACCGAAGGACGCGAAGGGCTCGAACAAACGTTCAACGAAATGCTCGCGGGCAAGCACGGCGAGTACAAACTCACGTTCGACAAAGATGGCCGGAAAACTTCCGAGAAATTGGTTACGGCGCCTGTGCCCGGTTACAATATTGTCTCCACGCTCGATCTTCACCTCCAGGAACTCGCGGAGAAGACCCTGGAAGCAAAAGCCAAACGCGGCGCAATTGTGATTGTCGATCCGAACAACGGCGACATTCTCGCGCTGGCCTCGTGGCCGACTTACGACCCGAACCTCTTTATTCCGTCGATCTCGTCGGAAAAGTTTAAAGCCTTGCAGGACGATCCGAATATTCCGCTTCTGCCGCGCGCATTTCGTTCGTCTTATCCGCCAGGATCGACATTCAAAATTGCGGTAGGGATCGCAGCACTCGAAAGCGGCGCCGTGCATTCAGACGATCAATTCGAGTGCGTGCCGTCAATCCAGATTGGCAATCTCACTTTTCACAATTGGAAAAAAAGCGGCCGTGGCGCGTTGAATTTTGTCCAAGCGCTGACCGAATCGTGCGACACCTGGTTCTATCAGGCCGGAATCAAGACCGGCGCCGAACCGATCATTGATTGGGCGTTAAAATTGGGCTTCGGTGGGAAATGCGGCATTCCATTGCGCGGCGAGGCTGAGGGTCGTGTTCCGAATGATGAATACATGAAGGCAACGCATGGCCGCAAATTGCTCAATGGTGACATCGCAAACTTGTCCATCGGCCAAGGCGACACGCAGGTTACCCCACTGCAAATGGCCCAAGCCATGGGAATCGTGGCGAACGGCGGCACGTTTTATCAAACGCGACTCGTCCAGCAAGTGCAGACATTCGATAACAAAATTGTTACCGCCTATTCCGTTCGTGCGAAAAAGACACTCGATCTCTCCTCCGAGACACTGGACGAATTGCACACGGGAATGATCGACGTCGTGAATGGCCCCGGCGGCACTGCACACCAAGCAAGCCTTGATAATGTTGAAACCGCTGGGAAAACCGGCACTGCGCAATGGGGACCAAAGAACAAAGAGCGCACGGCGGCGTGGTTCACGGGATTTCTACCGGCCGATCAACCACGATTCGCGTTCGCTGCGCTCTACGAGGGCGAGGTCGGCAGCAAAGTGCATGGAGGGAGCGCCGCTGCACCGATGATCGCGGATATTTTCAAGGAGATTTACAAAGGACAACAAACGAACGGCACTCGGAAACCTCGCGCCCGCGAAGAAACAGAAGTACGCCGGGCCGAACCGGTGGAAGAAGATGAGTCGGATTAGGTTTGCTGCCTTGGCCGACTTAACTCGGGGCCACGCAAATATCACTTCCAAGGCGATCGCCACTTTCGGCACCGCCGAAAAGACCTCGGCGCACGAAAAAGCTTTGTGGCTAGATGCGAAGTTTGCGAAAACGAATATGACAAGGCATTCGAACTAACCGTCGCCGGGAAGCGGCACACGTTCGATAGCTTCGAGTGCGCGATCCACGCGCTCGCGCCGGTTTGCCCCCACTGCCACTGCCGGATCATCGGTCACGGTGTTGAACAGGAGGGCAAGATTTTCTGTTGCGTCAACTGCGCTCGCAGCGGAGGCAAAACCGAATTAAAAGACCGCGTCTGACCGACGCGCGCGCGGCACGAGATTTTGGACTGAGTTGTGCTAACCGGCTCGGAAGCTACTTTCGATGCCAGGCGCGCGTCACGTTTTTGATCCGCTCCTTGCAGCTATCCTTAACCAACGTGAACGCGAGAGTGTTTCCGCTGGTGCGGCTAAACTTGTAGACTCCCGGGCCTTGGCAGCCTTTCGCGGCCTTGCCACCCGTCTCCTGGATTGTGACCGTATCCCCGGCCACTGTGATATTGCCCCAAATGTGGCGTTTAGGATTGACGACATCGAAGGTGTTGTCGGCTTTGACCGTCCAGACAGTACCCAGCGAGTTTGTCCACGTCCCGACCAAGGGCCCACCGGCGGGCGCATAAGTCGCGCATGCACTCAACAGGGCGAACACAACGCCAGTGAAAATGATTCGGAAAGAAAGTTGTGTTTTCATGCCATCGATCCTGTCTCGTGGCAATTGAAGGTCAAGCTCACATTTATATCGAATTTTTTGCGTGTTTTACTCGACTGAAGCAGCGCGTAAATTTGCATCGCAATGCTTGTTTCGGAAGAACAAATTCGCGACGCATTAAAATCGGTTAGATACCCCGGTTTTAGCCGTGACATTGTTTCGTTCGGCTTGGTCAAGTCCGTCAAAATCGACAATGGCGAAATCAAAGTGCAGCTCGCGTTGGCGACCAACGATCCGAATGTTCCGGCGACGATCAAGAACGATGCAGAAAATGTCTTGCGCGCGATAGATGGCGTTCGAGGCGCGAAAGTTTTGATCGACATCCACGCGCCGCCGGCCGGGGCCGGGACTGGCGTGGGCGCCACACGAATTCCGGGAATCAAGCACTCCATCGCGGTTGCGAGCGGCAAGGGCGGTGTTGGTAAGTCAACCGTCGCGGCGAACCTCGCGGTCGCGCTCGAGCAAACCAAGGCGCGCGTCGGCTTGTGTGACTGCGATATCTATGGCCCAAGCATTTCGCTCATGTTCGGCACCCGAGACCGGCCAATGGCAACGGAAGAAAACAAGATTGTTCCGATCGAGCAGTACGGCTTGCGGTTGATGTCGATGGGATTTCTGCTCGACGACACCTCGCCGGCTATTTTGCGCGGACCGATGGTGACGCGTTACACTCAGCAATTTCTGCGGCAAGTCGAATGGGGCGAACTCGATTACCTGGTTCTCGACCTTCCGCCGGGCACTGGCGATATCCAGCTCACGATTGTGCAGACGGTCGCGCTTTCAGGAGCGATCATCGTCACGACGCCTCAGGAAGTTGCGCTAATCGATGCGCGTAAAGCGGCCACGATGTTCGACAAGGTCAACGTGCCGGTGCTTGGGCTGATTGAGAACATGAGTTATTTCGTCTCTCCATCCGACGGGAAACGCTACGACATTTTCGGAAGCGGAGGCGGCGAGCGGGAGGCGAAGCGGATCCGCGTCCCATTGCTTGGTCAAATCCCGATCGATATCGCCACGCGCGAAGCGGGCGACCGCGGCATGCCGATCGTAGGCGAAGATCGACAGTCGCCTGTGACGGCCGAGTTCAAGAAAATCGCCGAAAATCTTCGCGAAACTTTGCCTTAGTGAGGCATCCGCGCGCTTCAGCACAGACGAGACTAAATAAATCGCCAGGTTGTCTCGTCGAATTTTACTTCATTCGATTTAATTGACTGGTCCGAAATTTTATGAAAGAACGTCGCGAGATGTCACCTTCAGCGGAAGATCGATCTCAATTCGTTAAAAATTCTGTCCTCTACAAAGAGTTCCTCGCCGAGCGCGCAGAAATTTTGAAGCACAAGTGGATCGAGAGCGAGAAAGCCGGCAAAGACATCGGTTTCGAAAAGGCATTGCTGGATTGGATCGTGAAACATCGCTCCAACTGGCGTGAAAAACGGATGCGCGAAGGCAAAACCGAGGTAAAGTGACCGGCTGATCCATAATCGTGTCCTTTAAAGCGATCCTGTGAGGTCGCCAAGGAAACGCATGAAACAAGGAAGAGAGAATTCATCTGCCGCCGTCCCGATAATGGACGCGGAGGCAATTCGTCGGGCGCTACAGCGGATCGCGCACGAAATCATCGAGGGCAACCCGCAGCTCAGCAAGGTCGTACTCGCGGGAATTCCCTCACGCGGAGTCGAGATTGCGCAACGCATCGCCGCTTTTATCCACCGGATCGAAAACATCGATATCGAGACCGGCGTCATCGACGTAGCGATGCACCGCGACGACGTCGGAACGCGCCCGGAATTGCCAGTCGTGCGCGCGTCGAAACTCCCCCTGCCGCTGGAAGAGCGAACAGTCATCATTGTCGATGACGTTCTCTACACCGGGCGCACTGTTCGCGCCGCCATGGACGCGATCAATTCGTTTGGACGGCCCGCTCGGATCCAACTGGCCGCGCTGGTCGATCGCGGCCATCGCGAACTGCCCATTCGCCCTGACTACGTCGGAAAGAATCTACCGACATCGGCTGCCGAGAAGGTGCGAGTCCGAATTGGCAGCGCCAAGGAACCCGACGGCGTCTGGGTCGAGAGAACATGAAACAGCGTTGGAACCGCAAAGATCTGCTCGGGCTGCGCGAACTGTCGGCCGAGGAAATCACTTTCATTCTCGAGACGGCCGATGCGTTCAAAGAAGTCGGTACGCGCGAGATCAAGAAGGTTCCGGCGTTGCGCGGGAAGACGCTGGTAAATTTTTTTGTCGAACCGAGCACAAGAACCCGGACCTCTTTTGAGCTGGCCGCGGTTCGGTTGAGCGCGGACGTAATCAACATCTCGGCGAGCGCTTCCAGTCTGGCTAAAGGCGAAACGCTCAAGGACACTGCGCGCAATCTGGAAGCGTTGCATGCCGATATTCTTGTGCTACGTCACAGCTCTGCGGGCGCTCCGCAGTTTCTTGCCCAACGGCTCCAAGCGAGCGTGATCAATGCCGGCGATGGAGCGCATGAACATCCAACGCAAGCACTCCTCGATCTTTACACGATCCGCGAAAAAAGAGGAACGATTGCCGGACTGCACGTCGCCATTATCGGCGATATTCTATTTAGCCGCGTCGCACGCTCGAACATTTTCGGTTTAGTCAAGCTCGGCGCGCGCGTGACGCTGGTCGGGCCGAGCACACTCGTGCCGCGCGAGTTTGAGAAACTGGGCGTCGAAGTTTCATACAAGATCGACAACGTCCTTCCCAATGCGGATGTGGTGAATCTTCTCCGCATCCAGCACGAACGTCAGCGCAAAGAATATTTTCCTGGAATCGGTGAATACACTCGGTTCTTCGGCCTAACGAAAGAACGGGCGAAGCTTTTGAAACCCGATTGTCTGATCATGCATCCGGGGCCGATCAACCGCGGCGTCGAGATTGACAGCGAAGTCGCCGATGGCCTGCAAAGCGTCATTCTCGACCAAGTCACCAACGGCCTCGCCGTGCGGATGGCCGTCCTCTATCTCTGTGGAGGAATCGCGACGTGACATGAGCGCGACAATCATTCGCAACGGCCGGGTGATCGATCCGGCGAATAAGAGGGATGAAATTGCCGATCTTTTGATTGTCGACGGGAAAATTACGCCGCTCTCTCAACTCTCAACTCTCAACCCGCAACCCGATGAGATTGATGCAAGCAATCTCATCGTCTGTCCCGGCTTGATCGACATGCATGTCCATCTGCGCGAGCCGGGGTTTGGTCATAAGGAAACGATCGACTCAGGTGCGCGCGCCGCCGCGGCCGGCGGATTTACAACCATTGTTTGCATGCCGAATACGTCACCGGTCGCGGATAATCCAAGCACGATCGCGTGGATTAGGAATCGCGCAGCCGGTGCATGTGTAAATGTTCTGCCCACCGGTGCCATTTCAAAAGGTCTCGCAGGCGAAGAACTCGCCCCGATTGGATCACTTGCGCAGGCAGGTGTCGTCGCGATCACCGACGACGGTCATTGTGTTCAAAATCACGAGCTGATGCGGCGCGCGGTTGAATATGCCCGCATGGTCGGCGTCCCCGTCCTCGATGAGTGCCGGGATTACAATTTAGTCGGGAGCGGGGTGGTGAATGAGGGTTATTGGAGCACGCTCCTCGGATTGCCGGGCTGGCCTGCGGTCGGTGAGGAAGTTATTGTCATGCGCAATATCTTGCTTGCGGAACTTTGCGATCATCAGGTTCATTGCCTGCATCTGACTACCGCTGGAAGCGTGCGATTGCTTCGCGAAGCGCGGGGACGCGGCGTAAAAATCAGCGGGGAAGTTTGTCCGCATCATATCGCTTTGACCGACGAGGCGATTCAAAGTTTTGATACGAATTACAAAATGAATCCACCACTGCGCGCGCAGGTCGACGTCGACGCACTCCTCGAAGGCATCGCCGACGGCACACTGTCAGTCCTGGCATCCGATCACGCCCCACATGCGGACTTTGAAAAGGAGGTGGAATTCGATACCGCGCCCTTCGGCATAATCGGACTGGAGACTGAGCTCAGTTTATTTCTCCATCTCCTCGTCCACAAACACCGCAAGATCGATATCGTGCGCTTGATCGAGATGTACACGGTCGAGCCAGCGAAATTATTGAAGTTAGATGCCGGGACGTTATCAGTCGGAGCGTCGGCCGACGTGACATTGCTCGATTTGGATTTGGAGTGGACCGTTCGCGCGGATGAATTTCAGTCGGCATCGCGCAATTCGCCGTTCGATGGAAGGAAACTAAAAGGCCGAGCGGTACGGACAATTGTTGGCGGAAAGACAGTGTGGCGGCTATAGCCGCGATCGGTGATCGCGGCCCGGCATCAGCGATGCCAGCTACAGCTAACCCGTGTATCCGCCGTGGATGTAATTTTCCAAATGCGCGATGGCAGCGCTCTGGCACGAGATCACCCATTTGACCAAATCGCCGATCGAGATGATCCCAACAACTTTATCGCCATCGAGCACGGGTAGATGCCGGATACGTTTGTCGGTCATGAGGTGCAGACATTTCTCGACGGGTTCACGCGGATGGGTGACCGTCAAATTGGCTGACATGATCTCCGCGACTTTGGTTTCGCGGGAACGCTTGCCCCGCAGCATAACTTTGCGGGTGTAGTCGCGTTCGGAAATCATTCCGATCAAGCGGTCGGCTTCCATCACGAGCAGCGCGCCAACGTTTTTATTATCCATCAATTCGATCGCTTCAAAAACCGTTGCCTCCGGGGAGATCGAAAAAATGTCCCCGCTTTTCTGATTCAGGATCCCATCGATAGTGCCACTAACGTCCATATCTGGAAAGCCCGGCTACTAAAACCGGAAGAATTTTAGAGTAGGCCAATGCCGCCATGCGATGCAAAACAATTCTCATGACCAGGCGTCTATCTCCGCCTTGCATGCAATCAGGACGAGCGCCGCCACCGCCGCGAATAAAACGACGATAATTTCCGCCTGATGCATGAGTAAGCTGTTGTCCGGCTCGTTGGCCCCGGCCAGTTAAAGGTAGGTCAACGAACTGCGGTGCGCTACCGTGGCTAGAGGGGCCTGTCTTTGAAGTTTCGCTTTTGCCCGAGCACGATTCGCCTGCAGCTCAGGCAAATGTTTTTCCGACCAGCGACAGAGAGCGTGCAACGGCTCAATCAAAGTTCGGCCGAGACGCGTCAACGCGTACTCAACTTTCGGTGGAACGACCGGGTGAACTTTGCGCTGGACCAGACCGTCGCGCTCAAGGCTGCGCAGAGTTTGCGTTAGCATCTTTTGCGAAATGCCGCCGATCTCACGCTGGAGCGCGGCGTAACGTTTAGTGCCGTGAGCCAACACCTGAATGATGAGCGCCGTCCATTTGTCTGCAATCCGATCGAGCACGAGCCGGGAAGGACATTGCGCGTCCATAACCGAGCCGCCGGGAGAAGGCTTTGGCATGACTCTTCTTTAAACGGTCACCAGGTCAGGCGCAAGAAGAGAGTAGCGATCCAAGCAGCCTGTATGGGAGCAAGAGGACAGTAGTTGACGACAGGTTAGCTTGGTCGATCTTTTTTCTAGAACTTATGACGAAAGATTTTGCAGTATCAGAAAAAGACGAGCCAACCGCGATGAGCCTGTTGGGTGAGCCCCGGCCGCAAAATGGCTCTGGGTCTACAAGCAAAAACGACGTTTCCACGGATGATTTGTTGCTCGACGAATATTCACGTTCGGTCGTAAGCGCAGTCGCGCGGGTCGCGCCTGCTGTTGTGAACATCGAGATCGAGCAGCGCGTCAAAAACGGGCCGCGGGATGTTGCCGGAAGCGGATCCGGATTTGTGATCACGCCGGACGGCTTCATTTTAACCAACAGCCATGTCATCCATCATTCCACCCGGATCGTGGTGAACGTCCCGGATGGCCGCGATTGTCCTGCGCAGCTCATCGGCGACGATCCTGACACTGACCTCGCTGTGATCCGAATCGATGCACCCCAGCTTGCCCATGTACGTTTGGCCGATTCCGAAAGCTTGCGCGTCGGGCAAGTGGCGATAGCGATCGGCAACCCTCTCGGTTTCCAAGCGAGTGTGACTGCGGGCGTGATCAGCGCGCTCGGCCGCTCGATGTATTCGCAATCCGGTCGTTTGATCGACAATATCATTCAAACCGATGCCGCACTGAACCCCGGCAACTCCGGTGGGCCGCTCGTCAATTCAGCCGGCGAAGTGATCGGCGTAAACACAGCAATGATTCGACCGGCGCAAGGAATCTGCTTTGCGATCGCAAGCAACACCGCCAAACTGGTCGCGGGATGGCTGATTCGCGATGGAAGAATTCGACGCAGCTACATTGGTGTCGCCGGTCAAAATGTGCCGCTGCACCGGCGCGTGATCCGATTTTATAATTTGCCTTTAGAAACTGGGGTACTGGTGGTGTCGGTGGAGAAGGCCAGCCCGGCAAAACGCGCAGGTCTTCGGGAAGGCGACGTGATTGTTGCTTTTAACGAGCGGCCGATCGGCACAATCCACGAACTGCACAAGGTGCTGGTCAGTGAGCAAATCGGCGTTCTCGCGAAATTGCTCGTCATTCGGCACACAGAAAAACTGGAGCTGTCGATCATGCCCGCGGAATCACCGTCGCACGCTTGACTCCGAAAGCTTTCGCGAGTTAACTCAGAAAGCCTTCGGGATTGACCATTGGCTTGCCTTTCGGCTCGCGCTAAAGCACGCTTCTCGCAATCAAATCCTCAGCCATCGGCTGCCGACGCGAGCATCGAGTGAGCGAACACGGAATATTGATAGTAACGTGCGATCCGCTGGCGATTTGGCGGGTTTTTTCGAATACGATGACGAGACCGGATAATTTTACCTCTATGACCAGCCCCGTGGGCCCGGTCACAGGATTGTTGACGCCATTCGCGTGCTGAACACAAGAGCTGACTTCCAGCAACAAGACGTGAAAATCCTTTGGGATCCGAGCGAGAGATACGTCGGATTACTCATTCGTAGTCAATTATGGGCGGCATTCGATACGAAAACCGGAGCAAAGTACGGTGGAGATTATCGTGTGAACACTCGACCAGCGTTGCCAACAGAAGTTATCAGTATTTTTGATAGAAGACCGAGGATAGGATGATGCGGCGCGCTTCGCTGTGAAAATTCTTGTCATTGGCGGCGGCGGCCGCGAACACGCGCTCGCTTGGAAGTTGAAACTATCGCCAGGCGTCGATCGAATGTTTTGTGCGCCAGGCAACGCTGGGACCGCTGAAATCGGTGAGAATGTCGCGATTTCCGTAAACGACCTGGCAGCACTGGTTCGTTTCGCCAGAGAAAATCGTGTCGATCTATCGGTGGTCGGTCCGGATGACCTGCTTGCCGCAGGGATCGTCGATCTTTTCGTCGCGGAAGGATTGCGCGTCTTCGGCCCGACCAAAGCGGCCGCGCGGATTGAGTCTTCCAAGATTTTCGCGAAGGAACTAATGCGCCAACAAGGAATTCCAACCGCACAAGCGGGCGCGTTCGAACGCAGCGATGACGCGCTCCGATTTTGCGATCGGCTACAATTTCCGATTGTTATCAAGGCCGATGGCCTTGCACTCGGCAAAGGCGTCATCATTGCGCCCGATGCCGCATCGGCAAGATCGACAATCGACGAGATGATGAATCAACGCCGCTTCGGCGAGGCGGGTCGACGTGTCGTCGTCGAAGAATTTTTGCGCGGCACGGAATGTTCGCTCCACGCGCTGGTTGATGGGCGAAACTATCGGCTCCTCGAATCCGCGCGTGATCACAAACGCGCGTTTGACGGCGATATTGGGCCAAACACGGGTGGGATGGGCGCGTTCAGTCCAGCCGACAATTGGAATAGCAAACAGCAATTACAATTCGAAGAAAAGATCATGCGACCTGTGCTGCATGGTTTGCTCGCAGAACGAATCACATTTCGTGGGTTGCTTTATCCGGGATTGATGATCACTGAGGACGGTGCGCGCGTTCTCGAGTTCAATTGCCGTTTCGGCGATCCCGAGACACAAGCGATTTTACCCCGAATGAAATCCGATTTGTTGCCCTTGCTGGAGGCGACGATCGACGAGAGGGTCGGCAATTGTTCAATCGAATGGGACCACCGGCCTGCAGTTTCGGTGGTGCTCGCCTCAGGCGGTTACCCGAACAAATATGAAACGGGAAAAATCATTTCCGGTCTGGACGAAGCGGTAAAACTAGAGGACGTACAAATTTTTCACGCCGGAACCAGCTGGGTGCGAGGCGAACTTGTGACTGCGGGCGGTCGGGTACTGGCAGTCACTGCGCTTGGATCAACCATCGAAGGAGCGCGCGCGCGCGCCTATGACGCTGTCTCGCGGATTCATTTCGAAAACTGCCATTACCGGCGCGATGTTGCTCTTACTGCCGGGACGGATAACATCGGAAAATTACTCTGATGCCCCGATTTTTACTGGCGACCTGGATGATGTCGATGTTGGCAGCGCGCCTTCTTGCCCAATCATCCACGCCAGCCCCGGCCGTGCCTCAGACTGCATCGAAATCGCCCGCACTGCCATCGCCATCGCAGTCTCCGTCGGCCAAACCAACGACCGAACAGCTGGTCAATTCGTTAAGCCCAGCAGACTTACAGGCAGCCATCTCGCTCTTGAAAAGCAACTTCACAAATCCGGATGCGATTACCGATACTGAACTAAACCGCGCGACTATTCAGGGTCTAATGGTTCGGCTGCCACATGGGGTAATGCTTTTGCCGAACCGGGAAAGCGCGTCTATGGAAGCGCCGATCGCATTTTATAGTGAGATTTTGGATGGTCATATCGGTTATGTGCGCCTCGGCTCGCTAAACAGCGCCAATCTTCAAGCGTTGGACAAGAGTCTTAGCTCTTTCGCAACCAAGAAGGTCGACGCGCTGGTTATTGATCTCCGCGCCAGCCAGGCAACGAATGATTTTGCGATGGCGGCGGAATTTGCGAAGCGATTTTGCCCGAAAGGCAAACCACTTTTCACCTTGCGCAAACCAGCCGCGCGGCAGGACCGTGTCTTTAACTCCGACCGCGATCTGGCGTTTCGCGGTCTGATCATGGTGCTCACCGATGGCGACACTGCCGGTGCGGCCGAAGCGCTCGCGGACGCGCTTCATTTTTACGACAAAGCCTTGATCATGGGTCAGCCCACAGCCGGTCGCGCAGTGGAATACTCCGATCTGCCATTGCCCAGTGGGAAAATATTGCGCGTTGCCGTGGCGGAAATCGTTTCGGCGGAGGGCCATTCATTATTTCTAGAGGGAATAAAACCGGACGTGCCAGTCGAAATGTCGATGGTCGATAAGCGCCAGATTTTTCAATTGAGCAGCGAAAAAGGGATGGCCCCATTTGTTTATGAAGCGGGACGCCCCCATATGAATGAGGCCGCGCTTCTGGCTGGAACAAATCCTGAGGTCGAGGCGGCGGAAGCCGCGCAGCAACGCCGCGGTCGGTCGCCGGAAAAACCGCCGACGCATGATCCCGTCTTGCAGCGCGCTCTCGACGTGGTCACTTCACTCGAGATTTATCAAAAACGGTAATGTGAGTCCGCTCGAGGAACGGATTGGTTACAAGTTCCGCAATTCGCTTTTCCTGGCGGAGGCGCTCACTCATCCCAGTCTCGGCCACGAAACGCAGCGGCATCATTTTGATAATCAGCGTTTGGAATTTCTCGGTGATGCCGTTCTCCAGCTTGTCATCACCGAACATCTTTTTCAGCATTTTGGCGCTGAGGCCGAAGGCCAGCTGACAAAATTGCGTTCCCGGCTGGTCTCGCGCGAGACATTGAAGACTTACGCCGCCGCCTTGGATTTGGGACGTTATCTTCTGATGGGACGTGGCGAAGAAGCCAGTGGCGGACGGGAGCGAACGTCGACATTGACCGACGCCTTCGAAGCGCTCATTGGCGCCCTTTATCTTGATGGCGGTTTAGATACCGCGCGAAAATTTATTCTCGTGCAAGCGCGCTCCGATCTCGAGCAGATCGCGGAAGAGCCGGTGGATGTCAATCCCAAGGGAGACCTTCAGGAATTGCTGCAAAGTATTTCACCGCGCAGCCCGATCTATCAGCTGATTACGCAAAGCGGACCGGAGCATGAAAAGACGTTCGTTGTGCAAGCTGTCTGGGAAGGGATCGTTCTGGGACAAGGCAGCGGCCGGAGCAAGAAACAGGCAGAAACCGCGGCCGCACTCGAGGCGATGAAGTTAAAGCGTTGGAAGACGCTCGGGTAGAGAGGGATCGCTAGGCTCTCTGTTTCAATAGCGGCGCCCAGCGGTCCAGCCAACCAAATCAGATCGAGTGATTGAGCGCGTCGAGACGGCTGCCAGAACTCGAGATCCACTGGAAATGCTGCGCAATCGATGTGGTTACAAATTTTTTTGCGCGGCCGACGGCTTTTTCCAATGATAAACCGGATGCAAGACTTGCGGTGATTGCCGCCGAATACGTGCAGCCCGTTCCGTGGGTCGCCACACCGCGGACGAACGGCGCCGAGAATTCGGCGATGTTGTCATCCGCAAATAGCAGATCGACCGCGTCGCCGCCAGCGAGATGGCCGCCCGTAAGTAAGATCGGCACTCGATATTTCCTTTGCAGTTTCTTTCCCGCCTTGCGCATCGCTTCCAGATCGCTAATTGGCTCGCCGATTAATTTTCCAGCTTCATCCAGGTTTGGCGTGATTAACGTCGCCAGCGGAAACAACTCCGATTCGTAAAGGGCGATTCCATCAGGACACAAAAGGAGATCGCCACTAGTTGCGACCATCACCGGATCGACGACGAGCGGAATGCCATTGTCGATCTTACGAACAGAATCGAC
>QHON01000170.1 GCA_003218815.1 Verrucomicrobiota bacterium | reverse complement strand
GTCATTTCGGTCGCGTCGATGATCTGGATGCGCTGACTTGGGAGCGAACCGACAAATCCGAGGCGTTGAAAGAAGCAGTGAGCTAAACCACAGATTTCGCAGATTTACACAGATCGGACATGCAAAAAGATCCACAGAGTCATGCCATCATCGGCGCCGCAATGGAATTACATCGAGAGCTTGGTTTCGGATTTCTTGAGGCAGTCTACCAATGTGCCTTAGCTCTTGAATTCGGGAACGCAATATTCCTTTCAAGGCCGAAGTTGATCTGAAATCTGCGGTCGATCTCGAAGAAATTATTCTATGAAAACATCGACAATTGCTCCAACGAAAAGCGATTACAAAGTTCGCGATATCAATCTAGCGGATTGGGGCGGTAAGGAAATTTCCATCGCCGAGAAGGAAATGCCGGGATTGATGGCGATCCGGAAAAAGTACGCCTCGGAGAAGCCGCTCGCGAGTGTGCGAGTGACCGGTTCGTTGCACATGACCGTTCAAACCGCCGTTCTCATCGAAACACTTGTCGATCTTGGCGCGAACGTTCGCTGGGCAAGCTGCAACATCTTCTCAACGCAGGATCACGCCGCGGCGGCGATCGCGAAATCCGGTGTCGCGGTCTTCGCGTGGAAAGGCGAAAGCCTCCAAGAATATTGGTGGTGCACTTACCAAGCGATCTCTCATCCGAACGGCAAGGGTCCGCAGCTCGTGGTCGATGATGGCGGCGACGCCACGCTGCTCATCCACAAAGGTTACGAACTCGAGGAAGGCAGCGATTGGGCAAAGACCAAATCAGCGAACAAGGAAGAACAAGTAATCAAAGATTTGCTCCTCGAAATCCAGGGCGAGAATCCGTACCGCTGGCATGAGATCGTGAAAGATTGGCGCGGCGTGTCCGAGGAGACGACTGCCGGCGTCCATCGTCTTTACAAAATGCACCAGGAGAATCGGCTGCTTGTTCCCGCCATCAATGTCAACGATTCGGTCACGAAATCGAAGTTCGACAACCTCTACGGCTGCCGTCATTCGCTAGTCGATGGTTTGAACCGCGCGCTCGACGTCATGATCAGCGGTAAAGTCGCGGTTATATGCGGCTACGGCGACGTCGGCAAAGGCTGCGCGCAATCACTGCGCGGCCAAGGCGCGCGCGTCGTCATTACCGAGATCGATCCGATCAATGCGTTACAGGCTGCGATGGAAGGCTATGAGGTCACGACTCTCGAAGAAACGCTCGGCCGTGGCGACATTTACATCGCTGCTACCGGCAACCTCGACATCATTACGCTTGAGCACATGGAACGGATGAAAGACCAGGCGATCGTCGCCAATATCGGCCATTTCGATAACGAAATTCAGGTCGACGCGCTGAATTCCGCGAAAGGCGTGAAGCGCATCGACATCAAGCCGCAGGTCGATAAATACACGTTCCCCGATGGCCACGAGATCTTTCTGCTTGCCGAAGGCCGGCTGGTGAATCTTGGCTGCGCCACCGGCCATCCCAGCTTCGTCATGTCGAATTCATTCTCCAATCAAGTCCTTGCTCAGCTCGATCTCTGGAAAAATCGCGACGCCTACAAACCCGGCGTTTACGTTTTATCGAAGAAACTCGACGAAGAAGTCGCCCGCCTTCATTTGGAAAAGATCGGTGTCAAACTTACCAAGCTCAGCCAGAAGCAAGCCGATTACCTTAGCGTCCCAATCGACGGGCCGTATAAATCAGATCATTACAGATATTAAGTTTGGAGGGACATGCTCCGTCATGTCCAAAAAATAATGGGACGCAGCCGCGCGCGTCCCTCCAAATCATTATTCGACGATGCGACGCGACTGCGGTGGCGTGATGAAGAAGAGGGGTGTAAGTGCATAGAGCACGAACGCGACATGCACATTAAATAACGTCGCGGCGGCTCCTAGCAGATAGCAAACTACCCCAACGAAAGATTTCCGCGTTAAGTGTGGGACGACTGCACTCACCAGCTCTGGTTTGAGTAAGTTTCCTATGATGTAGCTCTGTAACGCGATAAAGAGCAGCGTATTCACCGCCATAACGGCTCCGAAAAGGCTTACGGCGAGCGGATTTGTCGGAAATTCTCCCATCAACGCGGTCGGAAACGGAATGAACGCCTGCCCCATCAAAAAGATCGAGTTAAGCCAGACCATTCCGTAAGTCGCGTGACGCGCAAACGTGAGAAGATGGTGATGGTTCAACCAGAATTTGCAAACAATGACGAAGCTGATAAGCCAACTCAGAAATTTCGGAACAAGATCGACAAGTCGATGGTTGAGTTCGCTGACGCTAGCGCGATCGTGCAGAATCGGTACCTTCAGTTCAAGAACCAACAAGGTCACGACAATCGCGAAGACACCGTCGCTGAACGCCTCTGTCCGGTTCAGCCGCAGTTCGCCTTGCCCAAAGCGCTTGAGAAACCGCATCATATAAGTCCGGAGGTCGCACCAAGGAAAGCGGATCCCATCTGTTAAATCGATAGCTAGATCCTGCCGTTCTTCTCGAGCAGGCCGCGAATCAACCGCATTCGTGCTTGCGCTTTTCGGCTGGAGCGAAGTTGAGCGACGCTTCTTTGCATTCGCCGCGTCCAATTTAAATTTGCTGCCGTGCCTGGAACGTTGAACCGGTACCTGCGTGCCAGCAGATCGGTGATCATCACGATCGTAATCCAGGCCTCGCTTTTGAAAAGCGCTTCCATGATCGCCGGATAGAAATCCTTTTCGAAATCGACCTTGTCGATCTTCGGATCGAAGCCGGCGAATAGTGCGATTTTGGCCAACTCGAATCTTGATTGTTCCGATGTCGCCGCTGGACGCTCGAACGCTTCCTCCCACAGAGCGCGAAGCGGTTTGTGATCGTGGGTGGTGTAAGTGGCAACGGAAAGCCGCTCGTACCTGTCTCCGGGCGTAACTTGTTCATGGTAGACTTCCCATTGCGGAATTTTAAATCCCGCGATGCCCAGCGAGCGCAGGCTGGGCCGCACGTACTCTGGAACGGCGCCAAGGTCCTCGCCAATGACGCGCGTTGCGCCAGCCGCTTCCACAGCAACGCGCAAATATTCCTCGCCCTCACGCTTATTCGCATCGCAGTTTTCCGATGTTTCGTCGTCCCGTGGTGCGAAATGCGGCGCGCGACCGCCCGTTCGCTCGAGCATCTCCTGCCGATCCAGCGGCAGAAATTGTTTGTTCTTCCGCGGTCGCCACGGAAATGCGTAGATGCGATAAAATCCGAGCACGTGATCGATGCGAAAGAGGTGAAAAATGCGCCTGATGGCACGCACACGCTCACGCCACCATGCGAAATTGTTCGCCCGCATCCGGTCCCAGCGATAAAGCGGGATGCCCCAATTCTGCCCCCATTTCTGGGTGAACTCATCGTCCTTGAAAAATGGCTCGGGAGGTGCGCCGCCAGACCAGTCGAGCGCGAATTCATCCGGTCGCGCGAAAACGTCGGCGCTGTAATAACTGACGCCAAATGGAATATCCCCCATCAGTGCAACATCCCGGTCTTCGGCACACGATTTGATTTCGCGCCATTGCTGATGGGCTATCCACTGCACATAACAGAAGAAATTTTGGCGAGCCATTAGGGCTGCCTGTCGATCTTGGGGCAGATCGTGCAGCCAGGCGCGCGCTCTTTTAATTGATTGATGTTCGGCTGGCCATCTGGTCCACGTAGCGCTCTCGCCGTTCTCTTCCATCAGGACACGAAAAAAAGCGTAATCGTCCAGCCATACTGCTTCCTCTTGGCAAAATTTTTCAAACTCCCACTGTCGTTCTTTCCCGGCGTGACCAGAGAAATTCGCGAACGCTTTCTCAAGCAAACGCAGTTTCAGTTTTTTGACATGTCGATATTTCACCCCGCCACGCCTGAGTCTCCCAAGATCGACATCCGCAACGACCGAATTAAAATCGTCGCGGGTTAAGTCCTCTGGAGAGTCAGGCCCAAGCCGCAGTGTGGTTGGCTCAATCGCCATCGCGCTAATGGCGTTATAAGGGCTGTTGTCGGCCCCGGTCTCGTTGATCGGTAAGAGCTGGACGAGTTTAAATCCAATTTCGCTGGCCCACCCAATAAACTCCCGGAGCGCGCCAAGGTCGCCAATTCCAAGGTCGTTTTCTCCTCGCAACGCAAACAGTGGTACGAGAATGCCTGCGATTCGCTTTTCCGGCGACAAATTCATTCTTCAGCCACGGATGGACACGGATGAAACACAGTTCAGAAGATAAAGCGCTTGTACTCAACCCTGCCGCGGCCAAAATTCGCCAGTAGTCCAACTTGAGTGCCGGTTGCTTTTAGCTCGTTCAACAAACTGCGCTTCGTCGCGTTTGCCGTATCGCGGTGCCACTTTGATTTCGACGAGAACAGAATCTTCTACAAATAAGTCGGCATCGTATTCGCCAACGATCGCGTTCTTGTAGCCGACAGTGATTCGCTTTTCCAGCTCTGCCCGAAAGCCACGCCGCAGCAGTTCCACCTGAAGCGCCCGCTGATATACGCGCTCTAGAAAACCATAGCCAAGGTGATTGTACACCTCGAAAGCACCTCCAATGATTGCTTCTGTGATCTCCTTGTGCGGAAATGGTGTCCCGTCCTCAGCTTCGGTCTCAAACATTCTTTATCTGTGTAAATCTGTGTTCATCTGTGGCTGTCGAACCTCAGCCTCGCTGCACTTGCCAGTCTTCGACGAGTTGGTTCGGAATTTCTCTCAAGAATCGCGATGGCCGCTGGAAAATATCACCGTAGCCGCCGCTTAATCGCATCTGCGGAAAGGTGAGATAAAGTTCATCGCGCGCGCGGGTGATCGCCACATAAAACAGACGTCGCTCCTCCTCGAGCGCGTCGCGCCTGTCGAGGGAGCGACTGCTTGGAAACATGCCGTCAGTCAACCAAATAATGAACACGGTATTAAATTCGAGCCCTTTGGCTTGATGGACGGTAGAAAGATTGACCGCCTCCTTCTCGGCCGTTTGATTTGGCGCAGCCTCCGCATCGACATTGCTGATCAAAGCCAGTTGGGCGAGAAATTCGTGCACGTCTTTGAACTGGCGCGCAAACACGGCAAGTTGATTCAAATCTTCACGGCGCAGTTCGTAATTTGTGAAATTGACCTTTGCGTAGTCATCGTAAATCGCTTCGACAACCGATGTGATCATTTCCGACGGCGGATTGGGCTGCCCGCCCGGAGCGATCTCATCGAGCGTATGCGCGAGCTGCTCCCACGCTTTTTTTGATCTCGCGCTCACGTTCATGGCGAGTAAACGCTCACCCCACGCTGTAATTTCACCTCGTTCGGTCAGCGACCTGTCCCACACATTCCAAAGGTTTTCGGCGCTTCGATTGCCAATGCCGGGGAGAAGTTTCACCATGCGCTTGAATGCGACCTCGTCGCGCGGATTCGCCACGAATCGAATAAAAGCCGTGACATCTTTGATGTGGGCCTGCTCGAAAAAGCGAATGCCACTCGTGATTTGATAGGGAATACCACGACGCGAAAGCTCAAGCTGGAGCTCGATTGCGTGATAATGCGCCCGGTAGAGCACGGCGATGTCGTTTAGATCCACATCTTCATCGCGCAGTTCCAAGATTCGTTGCGCGACGAATTGGGCCTGTTCGCCGCCGTCATTAAGCGCGACTAGCGCCGGCTTCACGGCGTTGGATTCACGCGTTGGGCTCAAATGTTTGCGGAATTGCTGAACGTTCGCGGCGATGGCAGCGTTCGCGACTTCCAGAATTTCCGGGACGCTGCGGTAATTCATCTCGATTTTAAAAACCTGCGTATCCGGATAGCGTCTTGGAAATTCGAGAATGTTCTGAAAATTCGCGCCGCGCCACGAATAGATCGACTGCGCGTCATCGCCCACGACCATCACGTTTTTGTGATCCAGCGCCAGCATATCGACGAGATCAGCCTGGATTTTGTTCGTATCTTGATACTCATCGACAAGGATGAATTGAAATTGCCGTCGATAAAATGCCGCGATGCTTTGGTGTTGCTGTAACATCGATAATGTCTTTTCGAGTAAATCATCGAAGTCCATCGAGTTGGTCGCTTTTTTCTTTCGGTCATAACGGGCCTGCACGTCTTTGATCTGGTTGAGCAACGGCAGGAAATACGGAAACTTTTCCGCGAGCAATTCTTCAAGCGGGGTCTCTGTGTTGACGACAAAACTGAAGATCTCGGCGAGGACATCGCCCTTGGGGAACCGTATTTCTTTCGGGTCAATTCCCGCGCTTGCCACAACGGCGTTGATTAAATCCTTTTGATCTTCGCGATCCATAATCGTGAACCCGCTTGAAAAACCGAGGGCGCTGCCATGTCGCCTCAGCATTCGATTCCCCACCGAGTGGAACGTGCCGCCCCAAAGTCCACTCGCATCGACCGGGAGCAAATTCGCGACCCGCTCCAGCATCTGTCGGGCAGCCTTATTCGTGAAGGTAAGCAGCAAGATGTTTCGCGGATTGATCCCGTTCTCGAGCAAGTACGCCACGCGGTAGGTGAGTGTGCGCGTTTTGCCGCTACCCGCGCCGGCGATGACGAGCAGCGGACCGGGCGGAGCCGTCACCGCCGCAAGTTGCTGTTCGTTTAGTTCTGCGGCGTAATCGATATGGATCGATGTCGATGTTGGCGCGCGTTGCAGCGTGTAATGACGTGACATAATGCCTGTCCGGTCCGCCAATCGGACGGATTCGCCCAGTGGCGAACTCGGACCGGTTACGCTGCTGTCGCGACGCGCAGTGTTCAATCGGAAATTGATTGAAAATAATCAGCGAACGCGGTCATGATTGGAAATCTCATATCGGCTGGTCATATTCGGTCTCGCTCTCTGGTTTTGCGGCCTTCACTCGTTGGGCGGCGCTGATGTTTCGCAATTGCGCAAACAGCTCGCAGTTGCAGAAGACGCCGACGATAAGCCAACGATTATTGAATTGAATCGGCGCATCGTCGCGATTGTGCCGAGCGATTCCAACGCCTGGGAGAACATCGCGCAGGGGCAATTCGAAATCGAGGACTACGATCGCCTCGGTGAAACTCTGAAAGCGTGGCAGAAAGCGGTGAAACGACCGCCGGCCGCGATCGAAGACTTTCGCGGCGACCTTGCCGTAAAGCTGAAGGATTACGCAAATGCCGAACGACATTGGCTCGCATTTTTAGCGCGGAAACCTTCACCCGGGAACGTCGCGGCGATTTACGACAAGCTGGCAAACCTTTGCGCGGATCAATCGCGCTGGGCGGATTGCGCGAGCTACGATGCAAAGGCGATCGCCGCCGAGGATTCCGCATCGCGTCGCGTCGCTCACGCCTGCGTGTTACTGCGCCTTCGCCAATGGGACGCTGCTTATGCGGAGATGGCGAAGGCGAACAAGATCGATAGCACCGATGCTGAAGTGAAGAAGTGGCTGCCGCAATTCGAGCGGCTCGGGGAGTTTCTTCCGCAAATCCGGACGCTCGACGCCCAGATCAAGAAATCGGCGAACGATTCTGCGCTTTTACTCGATCGCGCACGGCTGTTCACGTTAGCGAAGCGTCCGCTGCTCGCGCTCGATGATTGCGAACGCGCGATGAAGTTGCAGCCGGCATCGATGCGCGCGCGCATTCAAACAGCCGAAGCGTTGTTCGATGTCGGCCAGCCGGATGATGCGGCAAAATTGCAAGTCAGTTCGAAGCTCGCTCGCGACAAAGAAAACCAAGTGAGCGACCAGGCATTGCGCGAACTCGGCAACGAGGACACGCAGATCGCGCAAGATCCCGGCAATGCCGAGCCGCTCGCCGCGCGCGCAAAAACGTTGCGCGATCTGCGTCAGCTCCCGCTCGCACTGGCCGATGCGCGGGCTGCGCTAGCGATCGACGACAAATTGGCCGCGGCGCATTTTGAAGCTGCACGCGATCTCGATGCGTTGGACCAGTCGAAAGAAGCGCTGGTCCACGCCGTCAAGGCGACGGAATTGAATCCGAATGATGGAGAGGCATGGTACTACCGGGGCGTACTCGAAGCCGAGCGCGCGGATTTTCCAGCGGCCATCGAATCGTTAACGCGCTCGCTGAAGCTCGGCGAGACGCTGGAAGCACTGCGCAAACGCGAGAACTGCCAGCGTCGCATCGGCAGAATCGATAATGCAAATGCAGATCTGAAGCGCATCCGCGAATTGGAATGAGACGCGCGATTTTCATTCTGATTTCTGTTTTGATCGCGGCGGGAAATCTCCACGCCGCTCCGAAAGAAACGAAATCGAACACGAAACCGGATGCGGGCGGCGTGTTGATCGAGCCGAGCGAGGGTGAGATCGCAGCTGGCGCCGAACTCACGATCACATTCCCGAACGCGATGGTCGGCACGGATAAGATCGACATGAGCGGGCAGCCGAGTCCGTTTGTGAGCGAGCCGAAAATCGAAGGCGAGTTTTTGTGGAAGAGCCAGACCGAAGGCGTGTTCACGGTCAAAGCCGTGATTGCGGGTGCGAAACATCGGCTGACGCTCGTCCGCGATCTTAAAGACGCGAGTGGCAAACGCGTGGACGCACCCGGTTGGAGCGCGGAGTTTAGCGCAGCACCGTTTTCGATCACGAGCGATTTTACCGAGCACGAACAGCTCGATTCACAACCACAAATCCCGCTCGATTCCAATTATAATGTGCGGCTCACCGAAGTCGCCGAGCACGTTTATTTTCAGGACCGCGATTCGCGCCAGCGTTTTCCGGTCGATGTGATCCTACGCAGCGACGAGAAACTTTCCGAGCAACCGGAAGCGCAGGATTTTCGTGTCGCCCCGCGCCAACCACTACCGATGGATCGCACCTACGATCTCGTCATTAACGGATTGCTCGACGCGAAAAGTCGGCGCCCGTTGCCGTATCTAAAAGTTTTCCCGGCTGGCAAGACAGCGCCGCTCAAAGTCGAGTGGGTCGTCGCCCGGAACTCTGGATTCGACGAACCGTCGATCGATATCAAATTCATCGACGCTATCGATCCAAGGGAGATCACCGCCGATCGAATTCACGTTGAGCCAGCGGTGAAAGATATGCAGCTGCTTACCAGCGGCGACACCGTTACCGTAAAAGGCGAGTTCGACCTGACCCAACATCATCGCGTCACGATTTCACCCGACATCAAAGGCGAACGCGGTTACGGACTCGCGGAGCAATCGCGCTGGGGCGCGACGTTTCGTCCGCAGGAGCCAACCATTTTTTTTTCGGGGTCGCAAATTTTTCTGCGCGCACGTCCGGAGCTGCGGTTCGCATTTTTCCAAGTCAACACCCCAGCCGTGACGTGGAAGCTCGCGCGTGTTCCGCTTGAAAAATTGCCCGCGGTCAACCTGCGTGTGCGCGAGTTCGAGAAGGATGCCCTCGATCCCATAACCGGAAAGGTAGTTGTCGATCCTCGTACCGGGTTCGATAAGCAATTCCAAACCGAGTTGCTCATCGATGCGTTCAATCTCCCGGTCGTTGCGAGCGGGACTACCGAGGCGGCGAGTGGCGACGGAAAGAAACAGCGCGACATTCGTTGGAAGTCGCCCAAAGGCGAGGCGCTCAGCGGCACCTACTTACTAGAAGCGAGCGCGACGCTCGGTGACGGCCGCATCATTGGCAATCGCTCGATTATTTGCAGGAGCGATTTCATCCTCACGCAGAAACGAACGCCGACCAAGGTGATCATGCGCGTGACCAAAATGTCCGACGCGCAATCAGTTGTCGGAATGACGGTGCGTGCGGTCACCAATGAAAACATCGAGATTGCGCGCGCTATCACGGATGCCAAAGGCATCGCCACGTTTGACCGCGACAAAGTTTTACCGGCGAAAGGTTCGAGCGCGCATCTGTTCATTGCCGACGCGCCTAACGGGCCTGCGATCCAATTTGCCGAAGCCGAAAGTTATCCCTCCGGCGGGCGAGGCGGTCTCGCGGCAAAGCCGCATGCGGAAATTATCACCGATCGCAATCTCTACCGGCCGGGGCAAACCGTGAAGATGAAGGGGATTGTGCGCAATGTTTCCGACTCAGGCCTCGCTATTCCAACTGCGACTGATGCGCAATGGCGCGTGATGGAAGGGGACGGCGGTCGAGTCATCGGCGAAGGCAATGTTGCCGTTTCGTCCTATGGCGGATGGGAGGCGGAATGGAATGTGCCGGAAAAAGCAAAGCTCGGGCATTACATAATCGATTGTCGCGTAAGTGGGAAGGATTACGACGGCTCGACCAGGATCAGCATCGAAGAATATCGGGTCCCGCTTTTTTCTGTCGTAGTTGAGGCGAAGCCCGAGGTCGGGCAAACCGCGCATGCGCATGTTTCGTCCGCTTATTTTCACGGTGCGCCAAACGTGGGCGCGCGCATTCATTGGAAAGCAAACTGGACCGTGACTGCCGAATTCGGCAGCGACAGCGAAAACAATCAATACAAAAAGCGTTACAACGCCTTCGCCGAAATCGGACCGCGGCTCGATCCGCAAAGCGAGGAAACGAAGACAATCGAAGGCGATGCGAAGCTAGATGAGCACGGCTTCGCCAGTCTTTCGTGCGAATCACCGTTCAAAGACAACGCCGCGATTGGCCGCGCGAATGTTTCCTGGCGCGCCGAAGTCACTTCGCTGGATGGCCAAACAATCGTCGGCGGCGACATGGAGCCGCTTTTTTCGGCAGAAACGCGGCTCGGCATACGCGCGAACGAAAAGCCCGGAAAACCCAGCGGGGTCGAGGTCAGCATCGACGCGATCGATGAGGACGACGCGAAAGTCGAGGGCGTCGCAGTGCATGTCGATCTTTTCCACGTCACGACGAAAGTAGCGAAAGAGCAACTCGCGCCGTTCGTTTATCGCTATCGCAACACCGATCAGTTTGCCAAAGTTGCCTCGCAAGAAATGAAAACGCCGGCCGCGTTTGTTTTTCCGGCGATGGAAACCGGCCGCTATGTCGTGGCCGCCAGTGCACCTGCTGCGAAAACGCCGCTCGTAAGTGATGAAACTACGGTCAGTGGCGAACAACCAGCCGAGCTTGCCGTCCAAAACGAAACCAGTTTCAAAATCGAACATCGTCCGGAAGCATTCACGCCCGGCGAGAAAGCGGTGTTGTCGATCCAGGCGTCATTCGGCGGTGTCGCCTGGGTTTCGGTCGAAACCGATGAAATTCTCGACACGCTGCTTGTTCCGCTTTCCGGTAACGCTGGTCGCATCGAGGTACCGGTCAAAAAGGAATATGCGCCCAATGCAACGCTCTCGATTTATCTGGTTAAGCCGGGCGGCAAGAACGAATTGCCACGCGAGCGTTTTGCTTCTTCGGAAATAGAAGTGCGCCGGCCAGATCGCGAATTAAAAATTGAGCCGCATCTCGCAAATGCTTCGGTAAAGCCGGGCGAAACTGTTCGCGGCGACGTGCACGTCACTTCGGAAGGCAAGCCAGTGGGAGATGCCGATCTTGTGGTGTTCGCCGTGGACGACGCAGTCTTGAAACTTGGCGACTGGGCACTGCCGAAGATCCTCGAAAATTTTTATCACCGAAATCCATTTTCGGTCCGCAGCTATCAATCGCTCGAGCGCTACATCGAGGAAATCAAACTGCCGAGCCTGACCGAAAAAGGGTTTATCATCGGCGGCGGCGAAGAAGAAGCGGTCCCGAACGTGACCAACGTGCGAAAAGAATTCAAGACGCTTGCGTTTTGGCAGGGCAGTTTGAAAACCGGCAAGGACGGCAAAGCGGAATTTAATTTTACTGTGCCGGATAATCTTACGACGTATCGCGTCG
>QHON01000169.1 GCA_003218815.1 Verrucomicrobiota bacterium | reverse complement strand
TCCGTGGCGCCACATAAAGTGCAACTCGGTCGCTCTGTAACCCGTGGTTTGGGCGCCGGCGGCGACCCGGAGCTGGGCTATCAGGCAGCGGTGGAGTCGGCTGACGAAATCCGCGAGGCGCTTGTGGACGCCCGAATGATTTTTATTTGCACTGGGCTCGGTGGCGGCACCGGCTCGGGCGCCGCGCCGTATATCGCCCAACTTGCCCGTGAAGCCGGTTCCCTTGTCGTTGCCTTTGCCACTCTTCCATTTGCTTTCGAGGGTAAACGCCGCGGCGCACAAGCGCGAGATGCACTCGCCCGGTTTAACGAGATTGCCAACGCCGTCATCTGCTTCGAGAACGATCAGATGGGCGACATGGTTGCGCCGAAAGCAGGAATCCATCAGGCTTTTGCGACGGCGGATAGCATGATCAGTCAAAGCGTTCGTTCCATTGTAAATCTAATTCAGCGACCGGGGCTCATCCGCATCGGATTCGATGACTTGCTTGCCGCCTTGCGCAGCCGCAATGGCCGTTGCTTGTTTGGTTTCGGTGAATCCGATTCGGACAATCGTGCCCATGACGCCCTCGCGCAGGCCCTCAAAAATCCGTTGATGGATCGAGGCCGCATGCTGGCGGACGCGGCCCGTGTTCTAGTTCAAGTAGCGGGCGGACCCGGCATGACCTTATCCGAAGTAGAAATCCTGATGCAGGAGCTTGGCCGTCACGTAAACGAGCAAACGCAGATTCTGTTCGGCACGGCCGTAGACGGGCGAATGGGAGACCGCTTGAGCGTCACAATCATCAGTTCGCTCGCGGCAGATGAGGATTCTATTCCGGAGCAGGTTTATCGGGATCAGAGTAGCATGCCCGCGATGCCGCCCGTTTGGGGGCAATCCGAGGGTGGTTCGCTGAAGACCGACATCGAGTCGGAACCAACTCCAGTGGAGGGTTCCCAGCCTGCGGAGGCGATTCCGATTGACGAATCGGCGCCAGTGGACACGGCTCCGCCGTTGACAGCACCTGTACTTAACAAACCTGAACCGCGCTTGATTACGCCACAGCCGAAGCCGGCGCGGATGAAAGAAGAGAAACCGTCGGAAAAAAATGTGCAGGCGAAACAGGAAGTCTTGCAATTCGAGCCGGTCACGCGTGGTCGCTTTGAAAAGAGTGAGCCAACCATCGTGGAAGGCGAGGATCTCGATGTTCCCACTTACCTGCGGAAGAACATTAAGGTAAAATAAATCTGGTGTCGGTGTAGCTGTCGGCTACGAATTTTGTCCGCCGGAAACACGTTAACAGTTCGGCTTACTTCTTCATTAAATCCAGCACGGCGCTCGTCATTCCGATGATGCCGACGCGAATCGTCGGCTCCGGAAGGGGCAAAAACTTGCTCGAGTGCAGCGAGGGCAAAGACGCCCCTGTCTTTTTCGCTTCGGCGGCTTTGGCCGGATCGACTGCGCCGACATTGAACATGCAGGCAGGAATCGAATGATCTGGCAGGCTGAATTCCGAAAAGTCATCTCCGGCCATCGTTGGATCTTTATCGACGACATTCTCGTCGCCAATGGCACTCTTCAACGTCGCCTTCACGCGTTTCGTTAGTTCCGGGTTGTTGTAGACCGCGTTGACATGTTCGGCGTGCAAAACATTCACTTCGGGCATTTTGTCCGGCGGCAAACCGGCTGCGGTAGCGCAACCTTTGGCGATTTGCTCGATTGCGGATAGTACGCGCTGACGCACCTCAGGCTTGTACGTGCGCACGGTCAGCTGCATTTTGACTTCATCGGGAATGATGTTGTGCTTCGTGCCGCCGTGAATCGAGCCGACGGTAACGACGATTGGATCGAGGGGATTGTTTTCCCGTGAGGCAATCGTTTGCCACGCATTGATAATTTCAGCCGACAGCGTGATCGGGTCCTTCGTCTTGTGCGGATAAGCGCCATGACCGCCCATGCCTTTCACGGTTACATCGACGGAGTCGACGGTTGCGTTGTAGTAGCCTGCGGTGATGCCGATTTTGCCAGCCTCAATCTCTGCATTATCGTGCAAAGCGACCGCGTAAGCAGGTTTGCCAAAACGATCGTAGAGGCCGGCGTGCAGCATCGCGCGCGCGCCTCCCACCATTTCTTCTGCCGGTTGGCCGATGAATACGATCGTGCCATGCCATTTGTCCTTTAGCTTCCCAAGCGCGCGCGCTGTGCCGATCAACGCCGACATGTGAATATCGTGACCGCACGCGTGCATCACTGGCATTTCCTTGCCCTCAACATTCGTCATCGTGACTTTGCTCGCGTACGACGCACCGGTTTGTTCCTGCACGGGCAACGCATCCATGTCAGTGCGCACCAGCACAGTCGGCCCGTCGCCGTTCTTCATCACGCCGACAACGCCGTAACATTTCCAATCTGGATTATCGTAATGCCCGAAATTCTCGGTAACTTCACAGCCGGCAGCGCGTAATTCCTTCGCCACAATCGCGGAACTCCGCTGCTCTTTTGTGGAAAGTTCCGGATGACTGTGAATGTCTTTGTAAATCGTGAGCAACGACGGCAGTTCCGCATTAGCGATGGATTGCGGCGTCGGCTGCCCGAACGCCAGCAGCGGAGCCAAGATCGACGTTAAAAAGATCGCCAATGAGCAATTCTTCATCCTGCACCTATAACCGAAAACTCGGAATACATGAATCACCAAACCAGTAAGCGAGGAAACAAAACGAAATCTTCATGTTTCCTGGCTTTCGAGATTCAATTTCCTCTTTTCCTGCTTTCCTAATTCATTTTTCCGATTCTCTTGATCCACGATGGAATTTGAGAAGAACACCATGCTCTTCGGCGCCGATCGAACGCCGCGGATCGTCGCGATTGAATTGGGCGAAACCGGAACCGTTAAAGTTTATCGCCGGGGAAAAGGTGGATTGACAGTCGTCGAAGTTGAACCGTTTCACCCTTTTGTCTGGTGCGACTCGGATGTTCTGGATCTTGGCATCGAATCCGAAAAGCTTGAAAGCAGTCTTAAATACGGCTGGCTGGTCACGGTTGATAGCTGGAAAGAACTGATCGCATTGCGCAACGGATTGAGAAACGCCGGACGCGATTTCTTCGCGTTCACCGATCCCGTGCAGCACTATCTGACCGCGACCGGACGCACGTTGTTTAAAGACCTGCGGTTTGAAGAACTGAAGCGGATGCAGATCGAAGTGCTCTCCGTAGCTGGGGTCGATGAACCCGGCGACAAAGATCACATCATGAGCATCACGGTCTCGGATAACACTGGCTGGGAGGAACTCCTCATTATTGATCCAAAAAATGTCGAACAATCCGAGCACGACGCGCTCAAGCGCCTAACGAGTCTTGTCAAAGAGCGCGATCCGGACGTGATCGAGGGTCACAATCTCTTTCGGTTCGATCTGCCCTACCTAGTCCAGCGCGCCAAGAAAACGAAAACGAAACTAGATTGGGGACGAAGCGGCGGCTTTTTACGTTCCCGCCCTTCGCGGCTGCAGATCGCAGAGAAGACAATCGATTATCCGAAGTTCACAGTCGGTGGCCGCCATTTCGTCGATACTTTTTTGCTCGCGCAATTTTACGATGTCGGTATGCGTTCCCTGGCCGGTTTCGAGCGCACCGATGTCGCCCGGCATTTTGAACTTTGTGACGGCGAACAGATTTCCGCGCTAACCGGGAAAGAATTGCAGCGCGCCTATCTGGAAAGTTCGGAAGCATTTCGGCGGCGCGCACTGTGCGGTGTACGAGAGACGCGCGCGTTATCGGAACTGTTAAGCGCAAGCTACTTCATTCAGGCCCAGATTTTTCCATACAACTACCAGGACGTGATCGTCCGGGGCAATGCTACGCGGATCAATGCGCTGTTTCTGCGCGAATATTTCAGGCAACGGCATTCCATTCCCGAGCTGCCGATGGTGCGCGGTTTCGAAGGCGGTTACACCGACATTTTCTTCACCGGCGTCGCCCGCAACGTGTGGCATTGCGACGTCGCCTCGCTTTATCCCTCGGTAATGTTGCAGTTTGCTTGCTTCCCACAAACCGACCAGCTGCAAATCTTCCGCCATCTACTTACCGATCTACGGACCTTCAGACTCGAAGCGAAAGCGGACATGCGCGCAGCTGAGAAGAGCGGTGACACGGCGCGCGCGCATCATTTCCACGCCTTTCAAAACACGTTCAAAATCCTGCTCAACAGCTTCTATGGTTATCTCGGGTTCGCTCAGGGAAGTTTCGCCGATTTCGATGCCGCGGCGCGGGTCACGCAGATTGGGCGCGATCTCTTGAAAAAGATGATTGAGTGGTTAAACGCGCGTGATGCGCGGGTGATCGAGGTGGACACCGATGGAATTTACTTCACCCCGCCGCCTGACATCGACATCAACAAATTGCGCGAAGGTTTGGCCAAAGAATTGCCGCCTGGGATTGAAGTGGAATTCGACGAGCAGTTCGACGCGATGTTCAGCTACAAAGCAAAAAATTACGCCCTCCTTACCCGCGACGGCGACGTCATCATTAAAGGCGGCGCTCTCAAATCGCGCGGACTCGAAAAGTTCCAGCGCATTTTCCTCGAGGAAATGATCAAGCTGCTCATGGAAGGAAAACCGGAAGCAATCGGTGAATTACGCAATGAATTTGAACAGAAGATTCGCAACCGGGAATGGAGTATCGACATGTTGATGAAAACCGATACGCTTCAAGACTCGCTCGACAAATATCGGCAAAAGATCGCCGCGTCCGCGCGCAATCGCGCTGCTGCTTATGAGCTCGCGCTAGCGAGTGGCCGCAACTATCGGCCCGGCGACCAGATCAGCTACTACATCATTGGCTCCACTAGGAAAGTCCCTGCCTACGAAAACGCCAGGTTGGCGTCCGCATTCGATCCGCAAAACCGCGACGAGAACGTGGATTATTATATCGCGAAGCTCGACGAGCTGGTGAAAAAGTTTGCTGGACTTATGACCACCACCGGCTCGATAGCCAAACAGGAGAGCTTAGCTCTTTAAGGAAGTATTTACTTTATGAACACACCAATTTTATCACTGATCGCAATTGTCTCTCTCATTGCCAGCGCAGACCGCGTCTTCTCAGGTGAAAATGATCTCGCTACAATCAAAGCCGAAATCGCCAAACGCCATGAGGAGGCGGTGAAACGGTTGCAGGATTGGATTGGCCAGGTGTCAATCGCGGCGGAGAATCGCGGGTATCCGGAAGGCGCGGAGTACATGGCAAAGCTCGCGCGCGATGCGGGATTTCAGAAGGCGACAGTCATCAACACGGACGGCAAACCGGGCGTGTTCGCGACGCTCGATGCGGGCGCGCCGAAAACGGTCGGGCTCTATTTCATGTATGATGTGAAACAGTTCGATCCAGCGGAATGGACATCGCCGCCAACTGAAGCGCGAATCGTGGACAAACTACCGCTGGGGAAAGTGATGATTGGACGCGGTGCGGTGAATCAGAAAGGACCAGAGGCGGCGTTCCTCGCTGCGCTGCATGCGATTCGCGGCGCAGGCAAGAAAATGCCGGTGAACCTGGTGATGGTGGCCGAAGGCGAAGAAGAGATCGGTTCGCCGCACATTCCACAACTCGTTAGGCGCCCGGAGGTGCTGACCGCGCTGAAAAAATCTGTCGGCGTGTTCATGCCCTCAGCGACGCAAGATTTGGATGGAATTGTGACGGTAAACCTCGGATCGAAAGGCGTGATTGAGCTCGAGCTGGTGTCGAGTGGCGAAAAATGGGGACGCGGCCCGGAGAAAGACATTCACTCGTCGCTCAAGGCCATGGTGGAGAGCCCGGCATGGCACTTGGTGAAAGCGCTTGATACGCTTGTGTCCGACGATGGCAATGAAATCAAGATCGACAACTATCCAAAGCCGCGACCACTGAGCGCCGAAGAGAAAGCGATGATCGAAAGTGTGTCGAAGGTGCGGAGCGAAGCGCAGGCGAAGAAACAGTTCAGCGTGAAACGTTGGATCAATGATCTGCCGTGGGAGCAGGCGAACGAACGGCTCGAATCACAGCCGACGGTTAACATTGAAGGATTGGTCGGCGGTTACACCGGGCCGGGCGGCAAAACCATTTTACCGCATCGCGCCGTGGCGAAGATCGACATGCGTCTCGTGCCAGACATAAAAGCGGCCGACGCACTCGCTGCGTTAAAGGCGCATCTGGCGAAGCGCGGCTTCGGCGACATCGAAGTGAAGATGACTGGCGGATACGATCCCACGAGCACATCGGCCGATTCCGCGCTCATCAAGGCGCAGGTCGCCAGCTACAAAAAATTCGGAATTGATCCAATGCTCTGGCCGCGCAACGCCGGTTCGTATCCTGGTTACGTGTTTACTGGTGAGCCGCTCAAACTTCCCGCCGGTCACTTCGGGCTCGGTCACGGCAGCGGCGCGCATGCGCCCGACGAATACTACGTCATCGAATCGGCCAACCCGAAAGTCCAAAGCTTCGATGGCGCGACCATGTCCTTCATCCAATACCTCTACGAGCTGGCGAAATAGCGCGACGCCGCGATCGACACTGCTATGCCGCTTCAGAAGCAAGGACGTCGGTCGGCGGCAATGCTTCGCGCTGCGCATCAGCTAAAGCGCGTTGTTTGCGCGCCAGCCAAAGACTAAGGCCGCACCAACCAGCCACGACCGGAACGGCAACAAAGCTGATACTCTGAAGCCCCAAGCTCAGTGCGTGCAGCCCGCCATACGACCATGCGCCTAGCTGATCCCCGATGCGGTATCCTAAGGTGTCAGTCACGCTCTTGACCTTGTACTTGTCTTCGCGGCGCAAAACCGTAAATAGGATCTCGCGGGAAGGTCGCATCAGCGCGTAAGCGGCAGCCCGGCGAGCGACTTGAAAGACGGCCAACAACCCCAGACTTGGCACAACGCCCATCGCGGCGAAACCAACCATGCTCAGGAACGGCAGCGAAACGAGTGTGAACCCAACGCCGAACCATTTGAGCAAACGGCCAGTAAGAAAGATCTGGATGATGACCGTGATGCTGTTGACCCAGATCTCAAGGTTTGCTAGGAAAACGGTACGTTCGTCGCTGCTCTTTAGCGCTTCGCGCGCGAGATCTGTCTGCTGAAAGTACGCCCAGGTCGACGTCGTCGTATAAAGGAGAATGGATGCAGCCAGCCCCATAAGATAGGGCGAATGGGCAATGTGGGTTATACCTGACCAGATCGATCCGCCGATCGGCTCTTCGCGCGGCGGGACAATTTTCTTTTGTTCCGCGAAGCCGCTGGGAAAAAAACGAACCAGAAAGCCAGCGACTGCGAACATTATCGCGGAGATCGCCAGAAGATTTGCCGGCCCTATGTCTCGAACATAATGCTTGGTAATGTACGCCCCGAGGATAGCGCCGAGCGAACCGCCGACTGCGATGAACCCATAAAGCCGCTTGCCTTGCTCGACTGTGAACAGATCGGTTATGAAAGCCCAGAAGATGGCGGTATTAAATAGATTGAAAACGCTCACCCAGACATACAGGGCACGGCCGATCCAAACTTGTTGCGCGGGTGGACAACTCCGCATCAGAACGTAAAAGAGCGCGAGATTGAAAATGAAAAACGCGTAGGCGATTGGAATAAACTTTCTTCGCGACATTCGCGCCACGATCGCCGCGAAGACGGCATTGGCGATCAACATCCCCACAAGCGTGGCAGTAAACATCCAGGGTAGCGTTTCCAGCCGGTTGCTCGCAGCAATGCTGTCGCGAATCGGCCGCATGATGTAGTAGCCCGTGAGAATCAGAAAATGAAAAACAAACCCGAGCCAGAGCGCCCGAATCTCGTCCGGTTTTACGTCAACGATTTTGCCGAAAAAATGTTTCATTTTAAGCTATGCGATCCCGAGTGGAGGGAAGCGCGAAACGGTCTTCCGCCCAAGGAAACGTAAGCCCCGGCGACAGCGGAAAGTTTGATAAATTCACGGCGAGTTGCCCCTCATGTGCACGCTTAGCCTTCTTGTCATTCCGAGCCAAGTCGAGGAATCTCTCTTGATCTCGTTCGGATAACAATGAGAGATTCTTTCATTTCGATTCGACATGACAAGGAGCAGTCTTACGCGTCGTGAGGCGTCCAGACTAATTGGTGCCGGCGCAGCCGGCTTGCTGTTACAGATTCCTACGTCGCGCGCCCAAGCGGCAGGTCAATCATCAAGTATGCTGGCACGTGCGATTCCTTCTTCGGGTGAAAAACTTGCCGTCATCGGACTCGGCACCTGGAACGCGTTCGATGTCGATCTTACGCCAGAGAACAGAAGGCAACTCGAAGAAGTGATGTCCCTGTTCGTCAAGCGGGGTGGCCGCGTGATTGATTCTTCACCGATGTACGGTCCAGCCGAAGGTGTCATCGGCGAACTCGCCGCCAAATTGCATTTGCGCGATTCGCTCTTTATCGCCACCAAGGTCTGGACCGCGGGTAAAGAGGCGGGGATCCAAATGATGGAGCGGTCGATGGAGCGCTTTCAAACCAAAAGAATTGACCTGATGCAGGTCCACAATTTAGTCGATGTCGAAATGCAAATGTCTTCACTTCGTGAGTGGAAAACGAAGGGACGCATCCGCTACACAGGCATCACGCATTCACAAGCGCGTGGCTTTGGCGAAATAGAAAGAATCATGCGCAGTCACAAACCCGATTTCGTCCAGATCAATTACTCGGTCATGGAACTTGGAGCGGCGCAACGCATTCTGCCGCTGGCCCAGGAGCTCCGCATGGCGGTCATCATTAATCGTCCATTTGGTGGGGGCGGTTTGTTTCAGCGTGTGCGGGCCAAACAGTTGCCCGACTGGGCGGCCGAATTCGACTGTCGCTCTTGGGCGCAGTTCTTTCTGAAATGGATCGTCGCGCACCCGGCGGTGACTTGCGTGATCCCAGCGACCAATAATCCGCGCCATCTCGAGGACAATATGCAAGCCGGCGTCGGCCGTCTGCCTGACGCAAAAATGCGTCAGCGAATGGTTCAGTTTGTCTCGGGGCTGTAGGAGCTGCCTTCCCTGCCTCCAATTGGGACAGATTCGCGAAACGGGGAGCCTTGGTTGATCGATTTGGACGGGGACGAAAAAAATCCGAAATTTTCTTGAAAAAATCAGTTGCAGGGGAAGCTAAAATAGTCGATATGGCGCGCTCTTTATGCGAAAAATTACCCCCCTTATCGTCATCACTCTTTGCGGTATGGCATTTTGGCCGCGCCCAGTCTCGGCGCTAAACATGTCCATGTCGCCGAAACCTAAGTTTGATTATAAAGATGCCTCCGGCAAACGGCGCTCAGTTGAGATTATCGACAAATATCAGCCGAAGAAGATCGTTCATCCGTTTGCGAAGCTTGATCCGAAGATCGATCCGAAGCTGTGCCGTGCCGCCACCATCGCGGAGGAACGCGCGCATGCACACTCGCATTCGCTTTGCTGGCATTTCGTAAAAGAAGCGCTCGTCGCCGCCGGCGTGTTGAGATCCCGACCAACGACGATGTTGGCAAAGCAAGCCGGGCAGGAGCTCGTGAGCAACTACGGGTTCAAGAAGCTCGCGGTATCCGATCCCTACGCTGCGCCGTTAGGCGCAGTACTAGTGTATGGCGCGAGCAAAGCAGCTGGTCACGTGGAGATCCGCACGAAGGATGGGTTCGTAAGCGATTTTAAATCGAAGGTGCCGTCGCCCCGGCCGTTGCTAGGCGTTTACGCGAAGTCGTAAGCTGTACCCGCAGTTAATCAATGCAATAGTCGCAGTCAGCGACTACAACGAAGTTTCCTGTCGGCAAATCGAGTTCCGCTAGCAAAAAGTGCGGACGAGGTGGAATCTGGATCGATGTGCCAGGACGAGCCGATCCGTATCGCGATGTGGTCGGGCCCGCGAAACATTTCGACGGCGATGATGCGCGCATGGGGGAATCGACCGGACACATTTGTGATCGATGAGCCGTTTTACGCGTTTTATCTAAAGATGACCGGAAAAAACCATCCTGGTGCTGATGAAGTGCTCGCGCATGGCGAGACCGATTGGCGGAAAGTGGTTGCGCAGCTATTGGGACCGATTCCAGAGCCGCGTCACAAAGGGCCCTCCCAGATTTTTTATCAGAAACAAATGACGCATCATCTCCTGCCGGAAATCGATCGAGAATGGCTTGTCGGTGTGACGAATTGCTTTCTCATTCGCGATCCGCGCGAGGTGATCCTGTCTTACGTTAAGAAGCAAAGTGACCCGACGTTGGAAGATCTTGGGTTTGTACAACAAGCGGAGATTTTTGATTGGGTGCGCGAGAAAACCGCTTCGATGCCACCGGTTATCGACGCCCGAGATGTTCAACAAAATCCCGAGCAGGTCTTGCGGCGACTTTGTGATGCGGCTGGTATTGAGTTCAGCGAATCGATGCTTTCTTGGCCGCCGGGTTTGCGCGAAACCGATGGCGTTTGGGCGAAGCATTGGTACAGCGAAGTGGCAAGATCGACATCATTTCTGCCGTATCAGCCGAAAGATGAGTCGGTGCCGAAGCGTTTGCACGAAATTCATGAGCAGTGCCGCGAATGCTATGAACGGCTCTATGAATACCATCTGTAATAGATCGCGGATGTTGTAGACCTGCTCGCCGGGGCGAACGCCGCCCATTATAACAAAACAATCTGCGCTATCCGCATAAACCGCGGTTAAAAATTGAATCGGTCACGAACACGAGCACGAGTTTATATGCTACAGCAATTTAACGAGAAGAACCGCGATCTGATTGTAAACATCAACGGGCGGCTGGTGCATCGAGATGAAGCAGGGATCAGCCCATTTGATTCCGTCGTGCAAGCCGGTGACGCAGTTTGGGAAGGGTTGCGGCTGTACAATGGACGCATTTTCAAGCTCTACGAGCATCTTGATCGGCTGCATCGATCCGCGGTTGCTTTGTCGTTCCCGGAAATCCCGCCGCGCGAAAAAATCATCGAGGAAATCAAACGCACACTCGCTGCGAACAGAATGCGTGACGGCGTCCACGTTCGACTGACGGTCACGCGTGGAGTGAAAATCACCTCCGGAATGGATCCACGGCTCAATCAAAGCGGCCCGACACTGATTGTTCTC
>QHON01000205.1 GCA_003218815.1 Verrucomicrobiota bacterium | reverse complement strand
GAGTTTGTCGTCTCGCGCGCAAAATGCGGCGATCTCCTCGAGGTTTCGCGCGGTGAACCAGGCGAGAAACGCATGCCCCAACTGATGCCGGCGGGCAGCAACGATCCGGTGAGCTTGATGAGCGAAGAACTCATGCGCGGCGGGCCGCACCATGTTTACTTGCACGCCGTCAATTGCGTTCGCGATTTGTTATAGTGGCGAGCAACTCGCGCACATTCTTCTCAACCGAGAATAATTGTTTGGCTCGTTGAAATCCACGCTCGCCAAGACAGCGCGCCAAGCCAAGATCGTCAAACAGACGCTCAATTGTACCGGCCAGTGCGACGGCATCGCCCGGCGGCACGAGAAATCCGGTTTCGCTTTGGATCACCATCTCCGGAATTCCGCCGGTCGCCGTCGAAACGACCGGTAATCCAGCCGCCATCGCCTCCATGATTACAGTCGGCAGATTATCCATGCCGCCATCGGGATCGACTACGCTCGGCAATACAAAAACACTGGCCGCCGCCAAATACTCCCTGATTTCATGTTGCGGTTTTGCGCCCGGCAGTTCGACGCAGTTTTGCAAGCCAAGCTGGTTAATCTGCTCGCCTAATTCTTGCTCGAGCGGGCCTTCACCAATGATTGCACACCGGAATGACTTTCCTCGCTCCATAAGCAATCGACAGGCGCGAACCAGATCGGCAAAACCTTTTTTCGCGATCAAACGGCCGACCGCGACGATCAATGGTCGAGCGGCCGAAGAAGCCGCGGTCACAAAAGGCGCCAGATCCAAGCCGTTGTAGATGCGGTGGATCCCGTCCGCCCGATCTGGGAAGCGTTCGCGCAGGAATTTTTCCGCGTAATCGGTTTCGGTAATGACTACACGCGCTGCATCGACAAGTTTATCCAGACCAATCTCGAACTTGCGCGGCGTGAAAATGTCATTGGCATGGGCGGTAAAGCTGAAAGTGATTGGGAAGAATTTGCCGATCCAGAAGGCAGTGCGCGCGGCCATTCCAGCGAAGTGCGCGTGAACATGGCGAATCCCAGTCTCCTGCAAGTGCAGCCCGATATAAATCGCCTGGTAAAGACGGAGAAAATCGGTACGCCTGCCCCACTCATCGAGAGTGTTGATAACTTCTTCCGTTAGCTTTCCTTTTTTCGAAACGCGGCGGACCTCGCGCAGCAGTTGCTCCTCATCAGGCAAATAATGTACGCGCTTAACGATGCGTTGGTCCCAGTCCTGCGGCGGTTCGTCCTTGGGCTTGCGGATAGAGAAGATAAGCGGCGTCACGCCTTGTCGAACGAGCTCAGCGACCTCTCGATAGCAAAACGTCTGTCCGAAGGACGGAAACCGCTCGAAGAGATATGCAAACTGCGTCATCGATGCGTGACCGATAACACGTTCGTCATGATGCATCTCGCTTTACGGGAATCGGTCTTCCGGAATCATCCACGGCGACGTGAGTAAAAACGCCGCGGGTAACACGAATCTGCTTTCCATGCATGTATCGCCGCACCCAAACTTCCACAGGGATAACCATTGAAGTGCGGCCAATTCGTTCCACCCAGGCGTAACACGCGACGGTGTCCCCTACCCGAACGGGTTCGAGAAATGACATGCCCTCCATCGCCACTGTGACAACGCGTGCCTGCGCCACTTTCGCGGCGAGAATGCCGCTCCCCAAATCCATTTGCGATGTCAACCAGCCGCCGAAAATGTCACCATTCGGGTTCGTGTCCTTGGGCATGGCAATGGTTTGGATGACCAGCTCACCTTTAGGTTGATCGACGTCGTTCATTCGGCGCGAAGAATAACACAAATTTTCCGTAGAGGCAGCCGTGTCGGCTCCGCCCATCCAAAGATCTGCAGGCAGCACGCCTGTTGCTACAGATTGGTTTCCGAAAATAGGGACTTCTAAATGATCAGCATGCAATCGCCGTAGCTGTAGAAGCGGTAGCGTTCGCGAATTGCCTCCCGGTAGGCCCGAAGCAAAAACTCGCGACCGGCAAATGCACTTACGAGCATAAGCAAAGTCGATCGCGGCAGATGAAAATTCGTAAGAAGCAGATCGAGATGTTGAAATCGGTATGGTGGATAGACGAAGAGATTAGTTGAGCCTTCTTGGGCAAGAAGTCTGCCATTTTTCCAACGCGCGGATTCGAGCGCACGCACGGTCGTTGTCCCCACTGCAACGATACGCTGGGCATTGTTAATCTTGTTTGCTGCCTGGGCTGAAATGAGAAAGCTCTCTGCAAGCATCCGATGTTCGGCGAGATTCTCCGATCGCACCGGCAGAAATGTTCCAATCCCCACATGCAGCGTGATAAAGGTGTGTGAAATCTCCCTCAAGATTTGCGGCGTGAAGTGAAGACCGGCCGTAGGCGCGGCCAGCGCACCAGACGCCCGGGCAAAAACGGTTTGGTAACGCGCGTTATCCTCCTCGTCACTCTTGCGCCCGATGTAGGGCGGCAACGGCATCCAGCCAGCCGCATAAAGATCGACATCTTTATCCAGCGATACAATCCGCTGGCCCTCCGGCAGGATTTCTTCGATGCGCAAAATTGCGTTCCCGATCTCTGCGCTCGCGCCGACGCGCATTTTTCTGCCAGGTTTGACAAGACATTTCCAACGCCCTGGGCAAATACGATCGATAAAAAGGAATTCGATTGCGCCATCGTTGGAAAATCTGCGGGCCGGGATGACCCGTGTATCGTTCAAAACGAGGAGATCCCGCGGGCTAAGAAACGCTTTCAATTCGGGGAATTGTCGGTGTTCGATTGTTTGCCTGTTGCGATGAAGCACCATCATCCGGGAATCTTCGCGGCGTTCGAGCGGCCGCTGAGCAATCAATTCCCGCGGCAAATAGCCATTCTAGCCGGGCCTATATTTCGAAAAAAATTGCGGTATAACGCAAAACTTCAGATGATCCTGGAAATGCAAAAGGCTGCTCTCGATTTTGTCATCGCGGCGCTTGAGAAGATTCGGGAGACGAGTGATCGATTGCCGCGAGCATCGAGACTTTCGGTTGAGCGATTGCAATTCGTGGCGCCGAACAAAGCGGATTTGCTCGCGCCAATTCGGGAGCGCGTGCGCATCTGCACAAAATGCCCACATCTCGCCAGTTCGCGGACACAGACCGTCTTCGGCGTGGGAAATCCGGATGCGGAGTTAATGTTTATCGGCGAAGCCCCCGGTGCGGACGAGGATAAACAAGGCGAACCCTTTGTCGGTCGGGCCGGGCAATTGCTCACGAGAATTATTGAAACGATGGGATTCACTCGGGAGGACGTTTACATTGCCAATATCTTGAAATGCCGGCCCGATACCCCGCCTGGTTCGTCCGGCAACCGGGCGCCGACGCCACTCGAAATGCAAACGTGCCGGCCCTATCTGATCGAACAGATTGAGATTATCCAACCAAAGGTTCTGGTCGCACTTGGCGCAGTCGCCGTCGAGGGATTGCTCGGGTCGCGAGGGACGATGCGGGAATTGCGCGGAAGGTGGCACTCCTACGGCGGAACACCGTTAATGATCACCTATCACCCGGCCTACTTGCTTCGAAATCAGACGCCTTCAGAAAAAAGAAAGGTCTGGGAAGACATGCTCCAAGTCCTCGAGCGCCTCGAACGGCCAGTCACAGAAAAGCAACGCAATTATTTTTTGTAAATGGCAGGGATACTGTCCGGCGGCGTCCTACCTCAAAAAGCGTTCGAACATCGCAGCAAACTTTGATCCCACTGCGAATGTTAGCGCGAGCCGGGCAATTATTTCGCGCACTTCCCGGCGCGAGACCTTGATCTTGCGATGTAACGCGGTTGCGCCCGCCTCGCGCAAAAGCGCAAGCGTGCGTGCCCCGATCAATCCCGGTAAAACCGTTGCCGCGGCGACACGCCGGTTCCGAATCGCACCCGAGTATTGCATGCCGCATTCCAGATCGCGCTCAGCCTTGTCGACCCAATTCCGATAGATCGGCTGGAAGCGCTCTGGTTTCGAGAGAATTTGCGACGGAGTCAGACGAGCCGAGGTCAATTCGTCTTCGGGGAAATAACATCTCCCCGCTTCA
>QHON01000204.1 GCA_003218815.1 Verrucomicrobiota bacterium | reverse complement strand
AAGAGGCGCTTAAGAAATCTGGAATTCAGGTCGAAGTTGCCGGTCCGGCGGCTCTCAAAAAAAAGCTGAAGGTGAACGGGAAAATCACTCCCAATGAGGAACGCATGGTGCATGTTAGTCCACGGTTTCCCGGCATTGTTAAATCGATTTCGAAGCGGTTAGGCGATCTTGTGAAGACAGGCGAGGCACTTGCTGTGATTGAAAGCAATGAAAGCTTGCAGCCTTACGAGGTGAAATCGGAGATCGACGGGACAATTATCAAGAGGGACATCGCGCTCGGCGAGTTCGTGGATACGAGCAAGACCATTTTTATCATCGCTGATCTGAGCAACGTCTGGGTGGATTTCAGTGTTTATCGCCACGAATCAGAAAATTTGCGTGTCGGACAGAAGGTCCTCATTCAATCCAATGAGAGCGCTGACAAAATCGAGAGCACGATCTCCTACATTTCGCCATTCGGACTGGAGAACACGCAGACGACACTGGCACGTGCTGTTGTTCCAAATGACAATGGCCAATTCCGGCCCGGTCTGTTTATCAACGGCGATGTCATTATTGGCGAGGCCCAGGTGGTGGTTGCAGTGAAAGCAAATGCCGTTCAAACAATCGAGGACAAACCGATCGTATTTATCCAAACTGGCAAAGGCTTTGAGATGCGGGAGGTCACGACAGGCAAACGTGACCACGAGCGCGTTGAAATAAAATCCGGCGTCGCCGCTGGCGAAAAGTACGCCGCGGAAAATAGTTTCCTTTTGAAATCAGAACTCGCCCGACCCGAAGCGGGAGAGGAATAAGCGCTGCGAGATGATTGAAAGATTAATCGATTTCTCAATTCGCCGCCGCTGGCTTGTGCTGGTAGGAGTGCTTGCTGTCGCAGTGCTTGGTCTTTGGAACTACGCTCGCCTGCCAATCGACGCTGTGCCCGATGTTACTAACGTGCAGGTGCAGATCAACACCGCTGCGCCCGGTTTCTCGCCGCTCGAAACCGAACAACGTATCACCTTTCCAGTCGAGACCGCGATGGCCGGACTTCCACATCTCGACTTTACCCGCTCGCTTTCCCGCTATGGATTGTCGCAAGTCACCGTCATCTTCAAAGACGGCACCGATATCTATTTCGCGCGTCAACTCATCAGCGAACGGATCACACAAATCAAAGATGAGCTGCCACCGGGTGTGACTATCCAGATGGGACCGATCAGCACCGCGCTTGGCGAGGTTTACATGTGGTCAGTTGAAGCAAAGGAGGGCGCGAAGAACGAACAGGGGCAGCCTTACACCAGCACGGATCTGCGCACCATTCAGGAATGGATCGTCAAACCGCAACTGCGCAATGTCCCGGGTGTGATCGAGATCAATTCGATTGGTGGCTACGAAAAGCAGTACGATGTCACGCCGCGACCGGAGCGACTCGTTAGTTATGGATTGAGTTTTCGCGATGTGATGGATGCGTTGATGCGCAATAATGCGAACGTCAGCGCCGGTTACATCGAGCGGAACGGCGAACAATATTTGATTCGAGTGCCAGGTCAGGTGGCCGGGATTGAAGATATCGAGCAGATCATTGTGGGCGGCGGCGACGGTGTTCCAATCCGCATTCGTGATGTCGCTGATGTCGGGCTCGGAAAAGAACTACGAACCGGTGCGGCAACGCTCAACGGCAAGGAAACTGTCGTTGGCGTAGCGATGATGTTAATGGGCGAAAACTCACGCGCGGTGGCAGACCGTGTCGATGCAGAGATGAAGGAGATCAACCGCTCCCTGCCACCGGGCGTATTCACGCGCACGCTCTACAGCCGTACCAAACTTGTCGACGCAACGATCGACACGGTGAAGAAGAATCTTTTTGAAGGCGCGCTTCTGGTAGTTGTGATCCTCTTCGCCTTGCTCGGGAATTGGCGTGCCGCGGTCATTACCACTTTTGTCATTCCGCTTTCCATGATGTTCGCAATCACCGGCATGGTGACAAACAAAGTGAGCGCGAACCTGATGAGTCTCGGCGCGCTGGACTTTGGTCTGATTGTCGATGGCGCTGTCATCATTGTCGAAAATTGCATGCGCCGCCTAACGAATGAGCAGGCGAGGCTCGGTCGGTTTCTCGCCCACGAAGAACGCCTTCGCACGGTGCGCGATGCGACGAAGGAAGTGATCACGCCGAGCATTTTTGGCGCGATCATTATTATGGTGGTCTACCTGCCCATTCTCACGCTGCAGGGCGTGGAAGGAAAAATGTTCGTGCCGATGGCAGCAACGGTTTTGCTCGCGCTACTGGGTGCGATGATTTTTTCCCTCACCTTTGTTCCGGCTGCAATCTCCATCTGGCTGGGGGGGAAACTTGCGGAAAAGGAAACTGTTTTCATGCGAGCAGCGAAACGCTTTTACGTGCCGCTGCTCGATCGAGCATTGCAGCAACGCGGACTTATTCTGGGAGGTGCCGTAATCGTGTTGGTGCTTAGCTTTGCCTTGTTCAAGCAACTCGGCGGCGAATTCATTCCGACGCTCGATGAAGGCGACCTCGGTCTCGAAATCTACCGCGTGGTCGGTACTGGAATGGATCAGGCGGTAAAAATGCAAAAACCTTTCGAGGAAGCTTTGATCAGTCTTCCGGAGGTTCAGCTTGCATTCGGGCGCTTGGGGACAGCAGAAGTTGCGACTGACCCGATGTCTCCGAATCAAGGTGATGAATTCGTCATCCTGAAACCAGAGAAAGAATGGCCGAATCCGAAGAAGCCGAAGGCGCAATTGATTGAAGAAGTGGACGAAGCGGTTAAGCAAGTGGTCGGCACGGGTGTCGAGATTGAGCAGCCGGTCCAACTGCGCGCCAATGAACTGATCTCCGGAGTGAAAAGCGACATGGCGGTAAAAATTTTTGGCGACGATCTCGAATTGCTTAGAGCAACCGCAGAAAAAATAAGAGGAGTGCTTGTCAAGATCCGCGGCGCGGTCGAGCCGAAGGTGCAGCAAGTCGAAGGTCTGCCGTTGCTCACCATCCAATTGAAACGCGACGAGCTCGCCCGCTATGGACTAAGCGTCGGCGAAGTGCAGGATGTGGTGGAGATGGCGATCGGCGGGAAAAATGCCGGTCAAGTTTTTGAGGGCGATCGCCGCTTTCCTCTCGTCGTGCGTTTGCCAGAGGACTTGCGCACTGATCTTGATGCGCTCAGACGCATCCCGCTCGCTCTACCAAAGAGCGATCAAGCTAATCAAACACTCAACCTTGCTTCCCCTCCGCCAGCGTTCATCGCTCTTGGCGACATTGCGGATTTGCAAATGGCGCAAGTGCCTAACGAGATAGGTCGCGAGAACGGTAAACGCGTCGTCATGGTCACGAGCAACGTGCGCGGTCGCGATCTCAGCTCGTTTGTCGGCGAAGCGCAGCGTGCCGTGCGCGACAAAGTGCAAATCCCTCCGGGTTATTGGCTCGGCTGGGGCGGCCAATTCGAACAGCTGCAATCCGCAACAGCGCGTTTGAAAATGGTCGTGCCCCTCGCACTGGCTTTGATTTTCGCGCTCCTCTTCATGGCCTTCGGTAATGTCAAAGACTCACTTCTCGTTTACACCGGCGTGCCGCTCGCGTTGAGTGGCGGAATTCTCTCGCTTTGGCTGCGCGGTCTGCCCTTTTCCATTTCCGCTGGTGTTGGTTTCATTGCGCTTTCCGGTGTCGCCGTCCTCAATGGCGTGGTAATGGTTTCTTTCATCTCGCGGCTTCGGAATGAGGGCCGTCCGCTCGAAGAAGCGATTCGCTTCGGCACGATTACTCGGCTTCGTCCCGTGCTCATGACGGCGCTCGTCGCGTCACTTGGATTTCTTCCCATGGCTCTGGCGCATGGTCGCGGCGCAGAAGTGCAACGTCCGCTCGCCACGGTTGTGATTGGCGGAATCATTTCGTCGACCGCGCTGACCTTGCTCGTCCTTCCAGTGCTTTATCGGACGTTCCACCGTAAGAAGCGCTCGCGCAGTGCTAGATCATTTGCCCGACGCGACCACGAGGAAGTGCACCGAGAGGAATTACCAACTACCGTCGAGCATTCTTGAGCCTACCTGCTTTCTTCGCACATGCTACCATTCCAAATTATTGAGTAGGTTGCTTCGAAAACAGCGTTCCATGCGCAGCACCGTTCATTTATCTTCGATTCGCGATTGTCAGGAACGCCGATCTCCCTCATCATTGCAGAAACTCGTGCGACCGCACCGCTCATTGCAAGCGAAACAATAACTAGGGGAAGCGACTGTCGTGCCCATGTCAAAAGACCCCAAGGAACTCTCCCGAACTGATTCGGAAGCGGACCGATCTGAATTCTGGAAAATAGTTGATAGGACCAAGCCAGAGAAGCTTCGTGCTCTTTCGGATGAAGAAATCCGAGATTGTCAGAACTATTTCTTGGAAATTCTTGACTCAACGCTTCCTGCCTATGAGAGCGTAACCGCATCGCTGCGATTGATTCTACTACGAGGTGAGATCGACCTAAGACGTAGCGACGCTCGGAACCGGCAAACTCAGCGCCTCTTGCGCTGGGCGATTCGAGGTGGAATTCTTTCCGCAGTTGTAATTCTTTCTGCAGTTGTTGCAATCGTGTTTGGAATCGCAAACAGGCCGAGTCCCGAGCGTGTGCCCACTGCTGCTACAGAAGCTACAGAAATTCCAGCCACAATTCCGCCAACGCCTGCAGCATTACCAACGACCACACCAACGCCTGCAACATTAGCGACGACCACACCAGCGCCGACAGCCTCGCCGACGATGTCTGTCTTGAGGACACGAACACCGACAACACAGAAGAAAAAAACGGGACACACCCGACGTAGACGCCCGACACCGACGCCTAAGTTTTGGCATCAATTATTTCAGCCGAAGTCAACCCGATAGCCTTGGGTCAAAGGTTCTTTATTGCGAACTGAGATTTTTCACGGTTTGTTCAGTCACGATTGTAAATTTTCACAAACGCATGCAAAGCGGTGAAACAGTGAAGAAATAAAACTGAGGCGTTTTCCGTCGACGGATGCAGGAAAAGTAACGCCGTGATAACGGAAGAAAATCCGCAGCTAAAATGGTCGTCTTGTGTCGCCAGTGTTCGCAAATGCACGAGGGACAACAACTCGTTAGCGTAGGTTCGAAGGATTTTCCTGTTCCTCCCAAAGCTGAAAACGGGACGGATGCGAAAACACCGTTTTACGAGGGAATGGGACGCTCGGACGTTTGCAAAGTGGGTAGAGCAGAAGAAAGATAATGAGCGGTAAATGTGATCCGCCGGATAAGGCGCGGCTGATTGCCGCCAATCCTTCCATCAGCTCGACCTGTGAATTGATGGTTGCAACTGCAGAAGGGAAATTTCCGCTGAAGGCGAAAAGGAATGATAGCGCATCGCGCGCCTTTGGACTGTTGCAAAAAGTCTATCCAAATCGCGCTGCGATCTGTGGTCAGCAGCAATGCCAAACGCCAGCACCTCATAGTTGGACAGGCCCAATGCTCGAAGATTCGCAGAACGACTACCTGTAATGAAAATCGAAGTGATGGAATGAAGTACTGGGAAGCCATCGCCGACAATCTCAGCAAAGCCGGATTGAGTTGGGGCTGGGTAGCGGCGATAGATCACGAAGGGCGAACGATCTTCCAGGAATGGCTCGATCAAATGAACGTCGGGCTGATGTTTTGGATCAGTTCGACAAGGTCATAAGGCTCATGTGCCCCGCCGCAAACATAATCGCCAAGTGGGTTTGGCGCGTACGCGCGACAGTTGTGACGAAAGAC
>QHON01000203.1 GCA_003218815.1 Verrucomicrobiota bacterium | reverse complement strand
TCGCTGCTGATGCCGGGCTTGACGCCGACTCCGACTTCGGGCAGTGCTCGGTTGACCTAATTTTGATGCCTTTTGCCTATTAATTCCGGTTAGCACGCCTCGCGCCAGACACATCGCGTTTCATGAAAGAATCCGATCACCAAAATCAAGACGCGCCGCTGAGTTACCGCGACGCTCGCCGCATTGTCGGGCTGGTCTCTTTGCTTGTTATCGTCTGGTTCATTCTGCGCTCGCTTCAGCCTGTGGTCTTGCTCTTCGCGATCGTTTTTCTCCTCGCCATGGTTCTTAACCCGATCGTCGTCTGGTTGCAGAAGCATCACGTTCCGCGTCTTGCGAGTGTGATCCTCTTGATGCTTGCGCTTGTTGTTGTCACTGGAACAATCATCCTCTTTGCGATTCCTCCGCTGGCCAGACAAAGCCAGGAGCTGGTGCAGAGTGTGCCGAAGGTTTGGCAGGGCATTCGCGTGCGCATAGAATCGCTAACTCAAAATTATCCAGGGGTTCGCGAAGCGCTGCCACGTAGCGATGAAATCGCCGGGAGAGCTGGCGCGGCCGCCGGAACGCTCGGCAACATACTGCTAAGATCGACAATTGGTTTGGTCGGCGGCCTCGTCAGTGCCGTGTTCGCGGTTCTGTTGCTCATTTTCGTGCTGGCCAACCCGCGACCGCTGGTCGCCGGGTATCTCGCGCTCGCGCCCGATCGTTATCGCGAACAAGCGCATCGCACACTCGCGCGACTCATGCGACAAATGATTGCGTGGGCGCGCGGTGTCGCCATCAACGGTGTGATCACCGGCCTTTCCATAGGTGTATTACTTTGGTTGATCGGGGTGCAGCCAGCACTCATGTTCGGTGTGTTCGCGTTTTTCGGTGAGTTCCTTCCGAACATCGGCGCATTTCTCGTTGCCATTCCGATCCTGCTCGTCGCACTGAGCCTGGGTGCAACAAAATTCTGGCTGGCGCTCGCTATCATCGTGCTGGTTTATCAGATCGAGCTAAATGTTCTTGTTCCGGGCGTGCTCGGCAAAGAGATGCGATTGCACCCGGTCAACATCTTATTCTTCACACTTGCCACCGGGACGATGTTCGGGCTTCTCGGGGTGGTTCTTGCCGTGCCTGCTGCCGCGCTTTTCCAGATTGCCATCGACGAATTTTATTTGCGACCGCGCAAACCCGATTACGCTGCGATCGATCGCGAAGCAGCGGCCGTAATAGAAGGGAAGAGTTGACGTTAGCGCTACGCTAATCACCGGTTCATTTTTATTCTGCCAAGTCGCGGAATCTGCATGAAACTTAGAATCGCATTCGCTTTTGCATTGTCGGTCTTCGCGCTCGCTGCTCACGCCGAGAAAATCGCGCTCATTGGCGGAACCGTCATAAATCCCGCTGATGGAAAAATTACCCGTAACGCGACGGTTTTCGTCGACAACGGGCGCATCACGAATATCGCCGCCAATATGGTGATGAAGTTTGGCGGACGCACCATCGATTGCGCCGGCAAATTCATCTTGCCGGGATACATCGACACGCACGTGCACTTCTTCCAATCCGGCGATTTGTTTACGCGACCGGACGGTGCCGATCTAAACAGTGTTCGCCCCTACAAAGACGAAGTCGCTTGGGTGAAGAGTCACGTGGACGATGTCTTTGTGCGCTATCTGCGCAGCGGCATTACCAGTGTTGTCGATGTTGGCGGACCGTTTTGGAATTTCGAAGTCCGCAGGGCTGCGAACGCGACTGCGAAAGCGCCGCGCGTGGCGGTGGCCGGGCCGTTGATCTCGAGTGTCTCGCGACCACAACTCGATCTGGGCGATCCGCCAATCGTCAAGATCGATACCTCGGAGCAAGCGGGCGAATTCGTGCGCAAGCTTGCCGCCCAAAATCCGGATTTGGTGAACGATTGAGGAAAGTCATGCGCGCAAATTGCGTGTCGCAGTTCATGCAACCGAACTTGAGACTGCGCGCGCCGCAGTTGAAGAAGGCGCGGACATCCTCGTGCACAGCGTGATCGACAAGCCGGTCGATGACGCGTTTGTGAAGCTGCTGAAAGATCGACATATCATTTTATGTCCAACGCTAGTCGTCTTCGAGCGGTACGGCCGAACGTTTTCGCATCAATTGAATCTCACGCCGGAGGAAAAACAGTGGGGCAACCCGGAAGTGATCGCGACGCTCGACGTCACGAAGATTCCGCAGGACAAATTGCCCGATCGGATCAAGAACGCATTGGCTAAACCGGATGAGGCACTGGATCGCATCAGGAAAACTTATGATGTCGCGCTGCCAAATTTGAAAAAACTAGAAGATGCCGGCGTCACGATCGCGGCGGGGACAGACGCAGGCAACATCGGGACGATTCACGGCCCCGCGCTCTTCCGCGAATTTCAGTTGATGAAAGAAGCCGGGCTGACGCCAATGCAGATTCTGCAATGTGCCACCGCTAACGCGGCGAAACTTTTAGGCGGCGACACCGGCGCGCACATCGGTTCTGTCAGCAACGGCAACTTCGCCGATCTGGTGATTCTTCGTTCCGATCCGCTGAGAGATATCAAAAATGCGTCCGACATCGACAGCGTCGTGAAAAACGGCGTGCTTTATCCTGCACAAGAGTTACTGACTGGGACGTACTAGGGAGTTTTTCGTGCAGTCCAGGCATCGGGTGGCGTTACTGATATAATTCGCTAAATTCCAAAATGGAGTGGCGCCGGTTAGCAGCGGTTTGCGTCTTTCTCGGCGAAACGTCGTTGGCGACCGAGATCATCCAATCGCCGAATCCGAATGACGGATGGAAGTTTGTTAAGGAAACTGGTGGCATCTCTTTCTCTAGCCGTGCGCGAGCGGGTTCATCACTAAAGGAATTTAGAGCTGTGGGCGAAATAGGCGCCTCTTCCCGCGCCGTGCATAATGTGCTCGATGACGTTGTTGCCTACCCTGATTTCATGCCGTTTACCAAGGAGTGCCGGATAATAAAGAGAGAAGGCGATGCCTTCTTCGCTTATCAACGCCTCTCGCCAGGCATCGTCAGAGATCGCGATTATACTCTGCGCATTAGCAAGAAGTCGTGGCCTGCGCAAGGGGGACTCGTTTTTCTTGACCAATGGGAGCTTGCGAATACATCCGGTCCCGGTGAAAAGCCGGGCGTGTTGCGCGTCAAAATAAACGAAGGCAGATGGCTATTGGAACCGGCTGGCGCGGCTAAGACTCGTGCGACTTATTGTATCTACACCGATTGCGGTGGAAAACTCCCTGCGCTCCTGGCCAACGTTGCGAACGAGATAGGCATCGGTAAAATTTTCACCGCGGTGCGGAACCAGGTGAAGCTTGCGAAGTACAGCGCAGACTAGACTCGGAAAGGCTCGCGAGACGCCTGCTGCTGCCGGTGTCAAATCCTCTTGCTCTGATTGGAAAGCGGATTGAAATTTGTGGCCTTATGGCTACGCATCCTACGCAATACGCGCATCCTGAAGCTCTGGTGGAAACCGATTGGCTCGAGAAGCATCTCAAGGATGAGGGCATCCGAATCGTCGAGTCGAACGAAGACGTCCTCCTTTACGACACCGGGCATATTCCCGGCGCCGTGCACATCGATTGGCGCGCCGATCTGCAAGACCCGGTGATCCGCGATTATATCACGCCAGAAAAATTCGCCGAGCTTTGCAGCAGGAACGGCATTACTCCTGAAACGACCTGCATTTTTTACGGGGACAAGGCGAACTGGTGGGCATGCTACGCGCTCTGGGCCTTCCGGTTGTTCGGGCATGAAAAAGTGAAAATTTTGAACGGTGGCCGCGACAAATGGAAAGCGGAACAGCGACCAATGACCCGAGATGTTCCAAAATATCCGAAGGCGAATTATCCAATGCCGAAAAAACGCTTCGACAAAGAGATTCGGGCCTTTGCCGATGAAGCGCTCGCGCAAAGCAAGGCCGACAAGCCGTTGATCGATGTCCGTTCGCCCGGAGAATACAAGGGCGAGATCACGCATATGCCGGAGTATCCGCAGGAAGGTGTTCTGCGTGGCGGTCACATTCCGAAGGCAAAGAGCATGCCGTGGAAAACCGCCACCAAGGACGACGCCACGTTTAAGCCCGCATCCGAGCTGGCGAAAATTTACTTCGATCAGTGCGGCGTTAAGCCGGACACCGACACAGTCGTTTATTGCCGGATAGGCGAACGCTCGAGCCACACTTGGTTTGTGCTGACGTATCTCCTCGGACTCGATAACGTCCGCAATTACGACGGTTCATGGACCGAATGGGGTAACAAGGTCGGTGCGCCAATCGAAAAAGGCGCATAAGCCAGAGATGAGCAAAGGTTGCGGCAAATTAGATGAGTCGGGTGCCGCCGAAATCCGTTCCGACGGAACGTATCCGGTCAAGCTCAACAAGATCATAAATCTCTTCGAATCGTTGCCAGAAGATGAGCGGCGCGAGACGCTCGTCTCCTACGCGGACAACGCGAAGAAGCAGGAGCCGCGCGAAGGTGAAAATTTTAATCTTGTCGATGTCCGCAAAGACGAGGAATGCATGGACACTGTCGGCGTTTATCTGCATGTGGATGAAAACGGTAAAGCCCACATCCGTATGACGCTTGGTCCGGAAGTGCAGACGCTCACCCGCGCGATGACCGCGGTTCTTTGCAAAGGCTTGGAGGGCTGCACGCCACAGGAAATTCTCGATCTGCCGAGCGATTTCGTCACACGTATCGTTGGCGCGGAACTGATCCGCATTCGCAGCCAGACGATTTATTACGTGCTCACCCGCATCAAAAGCATTTGCAAAGTGTACCTGGATCGACAACGGATGGCCCAAGTGGCGTAAC
>QHON01000202.1 GCA_003218815.1 Verrucomicrobiota bacterium | reverse complement strand
CCAGGCGCTTTTCGGCATCCGGAAAAAGGATATGTCGATGTTTACATCATGTTTCGCTCTCTTCTGTAGTCGCTTCGCTGTCCGAAGCGCGGCCCCTGATACGATTTCGTGCGAATTACGTCGCCCGCATGACGATAGCTACAACAGCAGTCTCAAACAAGCATTGCAAAAGACCTGATTTCCTGCTGAACCTAAGTCTGAAATGCAGACGGTGATTCAAGTCATCACGAGCGGACGTGGATCGTTGCGCGAAAAAATCATGACCGATCCGCAGCTACGGAAGTTTGATTTGATTCCCACTGAACATCAACGTCCGGGTCGTCCGCATGGTTGGGCGAAAATTCACAGCGAAACTGCACATGGCGCGATAAATCTCGAATGGCACGGCCGCACCGGGGTTCTCACCTGCCGTGTTGTGACGAAACTCGGGCACAAACCTCATTCAATCATTGGCGATTTTATCGATTATCTGCTGGCCCGTCATCAAAGCCGCATCCTCGCGATCCACATTATGCGGCGATAAGCAACTTGCGTTTCGGCGCAAGATTTCTGCCGTCCGCTGACATTTTCACAGGCTATGCACTCGTCGCAGAAATGAGATGCGATTGTCATTTGCAATGGAGCCTGACCGCAAGGTGCAAGATCGACAGCGAAACGAACGACCTTTTAATCGCAGAGCCTTCCTCAGGAGCGGCATTATCTTTAGTGGAGCTGCACTCACAGGCGTCGGGCTACTGCACGGCACCGAAACGGAAAAGAAAAGTGAAGAGAAGGAGGCCGAGGTTGGCCCACCCGAAGATTTAATGCGGGAGCACGGCGTCTTAAAACGCGTCCTTTTAATTTACGGCGAAGTATTGCGACGCATTGACGCGAAGCAGGATTTTCCGCCTGAGGCTTTGGCTGACGCTGCAGGAATCATTCGCAGCTTCGTGGAAGATTATCACGAGAAGCTTGAGGAGGATTTTCTTTTCCCGCGCTTCGAAAAAGCCAATCAACTCGTGGACTTAGTGAGAGTGTTGCGCGAGCAACATCAGGCTGGGCGGCGCGTCACAGACATCACGATGCGGTTCGCGAACTTGCAGTCGCTTAAGAACGAATCCGAGCGGGCGCAGCTCGTCGATTCCACGCGGCAATTCATCCGCATGTATAATCCGCACGAAGCGCGTGAGGACACCGTTCTTTTTCCCGCGTTTCGCAAAATCGTTTCGCCGCATGAGTTTGATTCTCTCGGCGAGGATTTTGAGAAGAAGGAAGACGAGCTCTTTGGCGATGACGGTTTTGAGAAAATGGTGGACAAAGTGGCTTCGATTGAGAAGCGATTTGGCATCTACGATCTTGCGCAGTTCACCCCGAAAATCTAGAAGGTGATTAGTCGACTATTATCGAACGGTTTCTGGGTTTCTCGTTCCCGAAGATGCCCGATTTTTCGATGTGGCTCCGCCTGTTTTACCTACTCATCGTTGGTGCCGGAAGAAAATGGTCGCTGGATACAGCGATTGCGTCGGGAAGCGGCTGAGTTAACTCAGCTCAATCCCGATCAGCGGGCGGCGTCAGGGAGCGCGAGTATTGCGCATCGAAGGCGCGTAGCGCGGCCTGGACGCTGTCGCCGAAGCCAGCGATGCCTTCCTCAATGGCCGGGCCGAGCAGCGCGACAAAAGTGCGACCGCGGATCGACAACCGGGGACGCCGTACCGCCGCCGGACTACGCGGATGCGTCGCGCAATACAACTCCATTTCTTTCATCGCTGCTAACGTTCCCTCGGCAGCATGGTACCCATTCGATATCGTAGTGCCGTTTCTCATTATCATCCTTAACGTGCATCGTGTCGGAAGTGGATGTGTGGCTTTTAGATAAAGTGCCTGCTTGGGACGCGACAATGGCGATGTTCACAGCCGAAATCCGGAGCCTACGGGGCTCGAACCCGCAACCTCCGCCGTGACAGGGCGGCGCTCTAACCAATTGAGCTAAGGCTCCCCGAAAAATCAGAGTGTAAAGGCGGCCCTCCCGAGTCGCAACTCTTCATGGTCTTCTCGCAGACCGCATTCTAGGTGGATCGAGTGCTTCGGCGCTCGAAGTGCATCGAAGCATGTCCGAAGGAGACAGCTCTTGAATCTTTTCGCGACATAAGATCGACACCTTGGTTGAACATTGTGTGCACGAGTGGCGTCGAAGATTGCGCAACGAAAGCGATACAGCTATAATCCCCCTCGGTTCGGCGGATTGACCCAAACCATAATGAGCGACGAGCGCAGCGAAGGATTTCAGGGCAGAGAAGGGGACTCAGATCCACGCAATCTCCTCGATGCGTTTGATCGTGTGGTTGCGTCGTTGCCGCCGGGCGATCCAGTTCGACGCGAACTGCTCGATTTACGTCCGGAAATTTCCGATCGCGAAGAGACGATGCTCGAAGCGCGCCGGGTAATCGAAAAGCTCGAGGAAGTCGTCAAAAAGGTGACTTCACCTGCCAATCGTATCGGCACGTTTTTGGGGGCGACGTCGAAAGATACAGCGCACATCGTCGTCGGAGGGGCCGATTATTATTGCAACGTTGATCCGCGCATCGCGCTCGCAAAACTTAAAAAAGGAACGCGTGTGCTCGTCAATGAAGCTTACGTGATTGTCGGTGATCTCGGATTTGAAACGGCGGGACCAGTGACAAAAATCACCGAAATTTTGGGCAGCGATCGATTGCGTGTCGGCTCGGAGCATGGATTGCAATCAATGGTGCTGCAGCGTTCGGCCGATCTTGCCCAGTCAACCTTGAAGTCAGGCGACGAAGTCCGTGTCGATTCAAATTACCGGATGGCGCTTGAAATGCTCTCCAGCACAAAATCGCACGAGCATTATCTCGACGACGTCCCCGAGCTGCCGTGGGAAAAGGTTGGTGGACAGGAAGCGGCGCTCCAGGCGATCAAGGACGCAATCGAGCTTCCACTTTTGCATGTCGATCTTTTCAAGAAATTTCAGCACGCCACGCCAAAAGGTTTTCTGCTCTACGGTCCGCCCGGTTGTGGGAAAACGCTGATTGGAAAAGCAACCGCCTACAATTTGACGAAGCAGCTTCGGGAGAAAACAGGCGTAGGAATGCAGGAGTATTTCATGCACGTCAAAGGTCCGGAAATTTTAAACATGTGGGTCGGCGAATCGGAAAGAATGGTGCGCGATATTTTCTCTACCGCCCGCGAGAAACGGGTCGAAGGCTTCATGCCATTCCTCTTTATTGACGAGGCCGAGTCGATTCTCGGCACACGCCGCGCATCGCGTTATTCGAACATTCTTTCAACACTGGTACCGATGTTTTGCTCGGAAATGGACGGGATCGATTCGCTCAACGACGTTGTGATTATCCTCGCTTCCAATCGCGCCGACCTGATTGACCCTGCCATTCTGCGTCCTGGCCGGATCGATCGGAAAATTAAAGTCAATCGTCCGGACAAGCAGGGCGCGCGAGAAATTTACCGTATTTATCTGACCGACGACCTGCCTTACGATGGCGTCCTCGCGAAGGAAACTGATGGAATCAGTGCCTCGATCGAGCGCTTGATCGAACGGTTTGTTGACTGGCAATTTACACGTCGTGATGAAAACAAGTTTCTTGAAGTGACCTTGCGCAGTGGACGCAAGGAAACGCTTTACCGGGGCGATCTTATCAGTGGCGCAATAATTGCCTCGATCGTCGAGCGCGGGAAAGCAATGGCAATTAAACGGGCCATCGCCACCCAGCAGGAGGAAGGGATTCGGGAAACAGATTTACAACTGGCGTTCAATGCCGAGTATGTCGAGAACGACATCTTCCCGACGACCGACATCACCGAGGACTGGCTCAAGCTTATCGATTATGATCCGGAAAATGTGGTCAAGATTGCCCCCGTGAGGCCGATCTCCGATGCGCGGTCCCGCACGACATCCGGGGTGATCTAATTCTTGGCAGAAAAGGAATGAAACGCGTCTTCGGGCTCGAGACGGAATACGGCATCACCGTGAGCGGCGCGGAGAGTGTCGATGTTGTCGCCGAATCAATCGAGCTGGTGCGTTGTTATACCGAGCACGGCGCGCTCATGAAATGGGATTATGAGTTGGAGGATCCACATCTCGATGCGCGCGGCTTTCGTGCCCGTGAATTACTCCAGGACACCGATGAGTCGGCTTATTACGAGATTGACAAAAATCGCCCCCTCAGTTTCGAAGAAATAAAAAGCGATCTGGTCCTTTCAAATGGCGCCCGTTTTTACAACGACCACGCACATCCGGAATATTCCACTCCAGAATGCACGACGCTCCGGCAAATTATCGCGCAGGATAAAGCCGGCGAACGTATTCTCGCGGAGTGCGCGCGCCGGCGAAACCAGAAGCTACCGTCTGCCAATGAGGTCCGTCTTTACAAAAACAACACTGCGAGGTTGCGTGGGATCGGATCGTCGCCGGCATCTTGCCATTTCTCATTACCCGCCAAATTTTCGCCGGCGCCGGAAAGATGGGCACCGAAGCGGAGAGTGCGTCGGGTGAGCCTGGGGCTTATCAAATCTCGCAGCGGGCAGATTTTTTCAGCGTGCTGGTGAGCATTGACACGATGAATCGCCGGCCATTGATCAAGACGCGGGACGAGCAGCATGTTGACGCTAGCCGTTAGCGCCGGTTTCACGTCATCCTCGGCGACTCGAATATGAGCGAATGGGCCACGGCCATGAAAATCGGGACTACGTCGCTTATTCTCGATCTGATCGAGCGCGGAGAAGTACCGCAACTGGAGATCGCGCAACCTGTTGATGCGAACAAATCGATCAGCCGCGATCGGACTTACGATTGGATCATCGAACTAAGGGACGGCCGGAAGATTTCCGCGATCGATGTGCAACGGATTTATCTCAAGGCCGCGGTCGGTATCGAGAGTGATACGGACGAAGATCGACAATGGATCTTGCACGAGTGGGAGAGTATTCTTAACGACCTCGAGCGTGACGTCATGCTGGCACGGGACCGCGTCGATTGGGTCGGGAAGAAGCTCCTGCTTAACGCGTTGCAGGAAGAAGAAAAGCTTTCCTCGAGCGATCCGTGGCTACAGTCGATCGATCTCGAATATCACAGTGTCGATCTTGAGCGCGGGCTGTATTACGAGCTTATCCGCCAGGGAGCGAT
>QHON01000201.1 GCA_003218815.1 Verrucomicrobiota bacterium | reverse complement strand
TCGAGAAAGCCGACGGCATCTTCATCCTCGGCCAGAATCCCGGGACAAATCATCCGCGCATGTTGACTACGCTGGAACGCGCGAAAGAGAATGGAGCGAAGATCGTCGCACTGAATCCCATGCCGGAGTCCGGCTTGATGCACGTGGTCAATCCCAATCCGCAGGAGTACGACAACATCCTCACGTATCCGGTGAAGATGCTTCTTAATCGGGGCACGGCGTTGAATGATCTCTGGCTGCCAGTCCGCATCAACGGCGATATGCCCGCGCTGCGCGGCATCATGAAAGAGATGCTGGCGGAGGAAGAGCGATCCCCCGGCTCAGTTTTCGATCGCGAATTTATTGAGCGACAAACCGTCGGTTTCGAAGCGTTTGTCGAACATCTTCGCGCGACCGATTGGGAAGATATCCTCACTGGCAGCGGCCTGACTCGTGATCAAATTCGCGCAGGAGCGCAGATTGCGATGCACTGTAAACGGATCATCTGCTGCTGGGCGATGGGTCTGACCCAACATAAGAATGCCGTCGCGACCATTCAGGAAGTGATGAATTTTCTCCTGCTCGGTGGTCACATTGGCCGCCCCGGCGCGGGTCCGTGTCCGGTGCGCGGCCATTCCAATGTGCAGGGGGATCGCACCATGGGCATTTGCGAGCACATGAGCGACGCGTTCATGGAAAAGCTGGGCCGCGAGTTTAATTTCGCGCCGCCCAAAGAACATGGCACCGATACGGTCGAGACAATCAAGCACATGGCGGATGGCAGGATTCGCTTCTTTCTCGGCTTGGGTGGCAATTTTCTGGCCGCTGCTCCCGACACGGAGTACACGGCGCGGGCTTTGCAGAGTTGTCGATTGACCGCGCACGTCTCGACCAAGCTGAACCGATCACACCTCGTCACAGGAGAAATCGCGCTCATCTTGCCGTGTCTCGGCCGCTCGGAAATCGATCGACAGGAATCCGGTGAGCAGTTCGTCACGGTGGAAGATTCCATGGGCATCATCAATCCTTCGCGCGGCCATCTTGAACCAGCCAGCAAACATCTGCGCAGCGAACCCGCCATCGTGGCCGGCCTGGCCAAAGCGACTCTGGCAAATCGGACGACCGTGGATTGGAATGACTTGATCGCGAACTATGACCGCATTCGCGATCACATCGAACGCGTCGTTCCTGGTTTCGAGAACTTCAATGCGCGCGTGCGAGGTGAGATCTTCTATTTGCCCAACGCAGCGCGGGACAAACGCCAGTTCAACAATGTTGAAGGCAAAGCAAAGTTTGTCATTTCTGAGATGGATCTACATAAACTCGAGCCGGGCCAATATTTGATGATGACGGTTCGCAGCCACGACCAGTTCAACACCACGATCTACGGTCTTAATGATCGGTACCGTGGCATCTATAACGGGCGACGCGTCGTCTTTATGAATCCGGAAGATGTAAAGGACGCCGGGCTGGAGCAAGGCCAGTTCGTTGACCTGACCAGTTGCTATAGAGAGGAGGAAAGGGTCGCCCGGCATTTCATGGTCGCTCCGTTCAACATCCCGCGCGGTTGCACCGCTACCTATTTCCCCGAAGCGAATGTCCTCGTGCCGATCAATAGCACGGCCGATCGCAGCAATACGCCAACGAGCAAAAGTGTGGTGATACGCGTGCGGCCTTCGACGCGCACAGCTGAAGCCGTTAACGAACTTCGTCGCAACATCGATGAGGTGCGCTCGGAATCAGCGTCGTCGCGCTCACCGACGCGGCAAAGTTAAATCCTGCGGTTCGTTCAGGCTTCGGTAAAGCTCGGCCTCTGCTTCGACGACGTTAACCAGCTGAACCTTGCCCTCGTCTGCTAGACGCCTAACGAGTGATTGCAGAGACCAGTCATTCCCCGTCAACGCCGCCGTGAAATCGGCATATGCCTCCACAGGGTAAACGGCGGCGAGCGGTTCGATCCGTCCGTCGATCGTCGGAACAACTCCGCAACCTGCGCTCGCCCGTTGGCAAAGGTCTTGCAACTGAGCTGTGGTGACGAAAGGCATATCGACTCCGAGCGCTATCAGGTGCGATGTCCGTGTTCGCCCTAAAGCGGCGGTGAGCCCGCTGATCGGCCCGCGCGATGGCGGCTGATCCAATACCAACTCCGTGTCGGCTGGACGCCACGAGCGCTCCGCCCGCGCCGACACCAAAATGTTTTCGGGTCCCAGGTGACGCAACAACTTGATCTGTCGTTGCCAAAGCGGTTCGCCGTTAAAAACGATGGTCGCTTTTTCTGTGCCCATGCGACGCGACTCGCCGCCCGCCAGCAACACCGCGGTGAGCGTCATTTACTCAACCATTGCGAGCTGCGTCACTCGAATTGGTCCATCGCTCAGGATGCGGGCACGCAATCCGCCGCGGCCGCGCAGAAATTCTTCCGCGCCGGGAGCAAAGGCCTGATCCATCCAGTAACACGGCCGGCATTCCTCCATGCCGGCGAAGGAAACGCCTTGAACGTCGAATTCCGCGTCAATCAATTTGTTGAGGTCCTGATCTCGCGTGATGACATTCCGCCGCAGAAGCGACGGCGGTTTATCAGCTACCCCGAACTCGCCGCAAAGCGCGTGGTAAGTTTCCTCCGCAAAAAAGGTCACCTGCCCTTTATAGGCGTTTTTGTAATCGAAAAAGCGGTCGCCGCGAATTCCGCGCCCCGCTATACATTCAATCGCTGGCACTTCAAAAATTGGATGAGTGTCCGCAGATTTGCCATGATGACCAAAGAAATTGTGTCCGGGCGAAATGTAGAGATGCGTAATTTCCACATGGTAAAGTATCACTTCCCGAAATCACTGCGAGCCTCCTTGGTGATCCGGGTGAGGGGATGAAGTGACGATGAATGCGAAAAGTGAAGTTCCTGGAATTGCCGCGGGGACTGTCGTTCGCCACAAAGCTGACGGTTCGTGTGAATGTATTACGGACGAAGTGACGGTGGAGGAACCGTTGGAAATTCGGATCGGCAAAGATTTGCTTTCGGAAGGCATCGTTCGGCGCCGGGCTGACGTGCAGGAAATCGCTCACTGCACATTACCGGCCTCACTCGGAAACGTCGTGAATGTCACCTTGTCACGGGGGGTGCAATGGAACGCTGCGTCCGCGCGCCGTTTTGGAACGATCTCAACGAGCTGCGGTTTGTGTGGCAAGGCCAGTATCGACTTCATTCGACAGCAATTCCCTCCGCTCGATAAAACAGCATTAGTCCGGCTCGCCATCGCGCGGCTGTTACAAATGCCCGACCAGCTGCGGCGTGCTCAGGGAAATTTCGCGCGCACCGGCGGAATTCACGCCGCCGCCATCTTCGATCTCCACGGCGCGTTGGTTGTCTTACGGGAAGACATCGGTCGGCATAACGCGGTAGACAAAGCGATCGGTCGCGCCTTTCTCGACGCTCGGTTGCCGTTGCAAAACCACGTCCTGCTGGTCAGCGGACGCTGCTCGCTGGAAATTGTCCAAAAGGCGCTGGCCGCCGGAATTCCAATCGTCGCATCAGTATCGGCGCCTTCGACTTTGGCCGTTAATTTCGCCCGAGAAAGCCGGCAAACTCTTGTCAGTTTTCTTCGGCCACCAACTTTTAATGTCTACGCTCACATTGAGCGCCTGGCCTTGGATGTCGAAGTTCCTAAATCCTAAATTCTGCTTTCTACTTCACTCCACGTGACGCAGATATTCCCGATCCCACGCCGCTGGGATGCTTTCCCTGGGTGAATAGGGACCGGGTCGATACGCGCGGGAGGCGATGCCTTGCTGGCTTAACTCGCACACATGCCAGTCCTGCCGGTTGGTCATGTCCCAAAATTCGATCGCGTCGTTCGGATGAAAATCGGTGCGATCGAACGCTTCCGGATGGAAGAACCAATCACAAAAGATGAGCGTCCGCTCCGGAGACTTCGGCCAGAGTTGATGCACCATGACATAATCAGGGTGCATGCTCAGCAGCATGTTCGGAAAAATGGGATAATAGACAACCCGATTATGACCCTCGCCCTTGATGTCGCCTACCGGCAGCGCACAGCTATTGCCGGTCATCGTCAGACTGTTGCCTTTTGCGATCCGCATAAATCCACCGAGAAATGGTCCTTCACACAGATCATTCTCCGCTGAATCGTAGGGTGTCAGCTTTGAGAGCGCGGGATGCACTCCCGGACAATGATAGCACTCCGAATAGTTCTCGAAAATCAACTTCCAATTGGCTCGGACGTCATACTCAATCCGTTTCGCAGAGCGCAGCTTCGGCAGGTTCCAGTGCGAAAATCTCCCTGCCAACGGCGCAAACACTTTCTCGAGCGGCAGGGACCCATCCGCCAGGTTGACGAAGATGAATCCTTCCCATAACGCCAGGTTGACGGCGTGCAATGAATAGTCGGCCTTATCGAAACCTTCAACGTCGTCCATGTGCGGCGCGCCGATCAATCTCCCGTCGAGCCCGTAGGTCCAGGCATGATACGGACATTGGATTGCTGACAGATGTCCGTTTTGGTCCCCGCGCAACCGCGTTCCCCGATGACGACAGACATTGTAAAAACTACGCACTCGCCCGTCTTTATCGCGCAAAACGATCAGACTTTCGCCGGCCACTTCCTGGACGAAATAATCGCCACCTTTGGCGATCTGACTCTGGTGTCCGACCAACACCCATTTCTTCGAGAAAATCTTTTCTTGCTCTTGGGCAAAAACCCCCGGCGAAACAAAATACTTTTGTTCGAGCGTTTTCGCTCCGGCCGCGAAAGTTTCAGCGGTTCTGCGAAAGGCAGGTATTGGGATCGTTTGCATTCTCGTCTCTTTCTCCCGGATCAGAGCTTCGAGCGCCGCTTCTGAAGCGTCAAGAGCACCAGGGCGCTATCGGTGGATCGGGCCGTTCCGGCGGGCGATCTTAAATCTATAATTGGAGGGCGCCATAAATTTGGGACACGACAGCGCGCGTCCCTCCATTGAATTAATCTTGCGCAGTTGCATCATACCCTTGCCCTGCCGTGGCCTTAGCGAAGGCGGTTACATCTCATGCCGGATCGCCCACAAGTCGTGAAAGATTGGCTTGAACAGTGACTCTTTCAAGAACGGCACGCCCGGCGATCCGCCGGTGCCTTTCTTCGCGCCGATCGTTCGCTCGACCAACTTAATGTGCCGGTACCGCCACTCCTGTAACCCCTCGTCGAAGTCGGTCATTAATTCGAAAAGGATGGAGAGCTCGGGCGAGCTTTTGTAGAGGCGCAGGATTTCTTTCTGAACCTGCTCGTTAGGCCCATTAGGCTGCGTGAGGTCGCGATTCTTCAGATCTGCGGGAATCTGCGCGCCGCGTTTGGCCAGAAAATCATAGAAATGATCGATCACCGTTCGTTCCCTGAGCAGCTGCTGAAGCCCGTCATAGCCCGGAAAATCCGGCTTCACGTAGGCAAGCGTTGATTGTCTCTTGTATCCGAGCACAAACTCAATTTCGCGAAACTGCACGGATTGAAACCCCGATGCTGTCTCGAGCCGGTCACGGAAGCTCGAGAATGACGTCGGTGTCATCGTCTCGAGGATGTCCACCTGCGCCACGAGCACCTTCATAATTGTCCGTACCCGCTTGAACGAATGAATCGCCCCGAAGGGATCGCCCGCGGAGAAATCTCTCCTTATTTTCTCGAACTCATGGAGCAACTGCTTGAACCAGAGCTCGTAGGTCTGATGAATGATGATGAAGAGCATCTCGTCGTGCTCGGCGGGCGTGGAACGTGGCTTCTGAAGCGTGAGCAGCTTCTCAAGATCGAGATAGCTTGCGTAAGTCAGCGGCGGCATATCCGACATGCTCCATGCGCGCGTGCACGCGTCAACGGTGGATCGGCCGCTCCGTCGGGCGATGTTAAATCAACTCGGCTTCCGACATTATTAGCATCGAGCAGGGACTGCTCGATCCACCTTCCGCCCCCCGACCTAGCAATCGGGTGATTACTGCTCAATCCGGTTCGTCCTATTTCAAAACCGCTTGGTGGAATTCGTACCAGTCGTCAAGATTGTTCAAGCTCACCCCATCCCGCGGAGCGGAAGCGGCGTCGGCCATGCCGCACGCACTCAGAATACCCTGACGCGTGGCGTCGTCGTGATCATAACCGCGCACCGCGGCGTTATGCCTTTCAATCGCTTCCCGCGATAGTGACTTCGCGTTTTTCTCTACCCACGCTTCGAATTGGGGATAGGTCGGTTTGTTCTGCTTAATGTAATCTTTTACCGCCT
>QHON01000168.1 GCA_003218815.1 Verrucomicrobiota bacterium | reverse complement strand
GATCGAAAACGTCATTCTCAATGATGCGATCGTCCTCAAGAATCAAACGACGGAACGGTGCGTGTTTCTCCATCGCACGCACAACCGCCCAGGCGATCATCACGGAGGGAGAGGGGGCATTTTTTTCATCTTTCTTTTTCGCTACATCGCGCGCCTTTCGAATCGCGTCCCAGCGCGCGTCGATCTGCAGATTGGCAGGAATAACGCGGCTGAGTTTACGGGTGATCGTGGACGAAAGGGCCGGTTCGATCCTGTAGTGGTGGGCCTGCCGCCCGCGATCATCTATTTCTGCGGCCGGCCCGGCTGCCTCTACAGCTTTTTTCTTCCCATCGGGTGGGGTTTTTGCCGCTGGTGCAAGTTGGTCGGCGGACGAGGGTTGGCCGGTCAGAATCGTGCCAAGTTCCTGGCCGATATCGACAGTGTCGCCAACTTTCGTTTTCCATTCCCCCATCACTCCCGCGAAAGATGACTCGATTGGATAGACCGCTTTGTCCGTTTCAACTTCGCAAAGTGGATCGTCGAGCGCGATGAGGTCGCCGGGATTTTTCAAAAGCGAAACAATTTTCGCGTTGCGAATTCCTTCACCCATGATGGGGACGGTAATGCTTTGCGCACGCTGTTTGCTCATGTCGATCTTGGATTCGGAAACTGTAGCCGAGGTCGCTGACCCCGGTCGGACATATTCTGGCTCGTCGACTGCGCGGCCGCGGTCAACGCCCGCGGCTACAGGTGCGTGTTCGTGTGTCGTTGAAACAGATTTCTTGATTGCAGCGGCAATGCGTTCCACGTCCGGCAACGCCGCATATTCGTATATCGGGTTGTAACCGATCATAACGTTGGCTTTGCTAACCAGAATCGGTGGACTGATCATCGTGCTCCAGAGTTCTGCCTCGCTCGTGAGGTGCGAGATAATCATCTGACCGACGCTGCAATTTTCCGTGTCCTCTTGCACAACAACAAGGCGCTTCGTTTTTCGCACCGATTCTTCGATTGCCGCCTTGTCCCACGGAACAATCGAGCGCAGATCGATCAACTCTACGCTCGTGGTCTTGCCGATCTTGGCGATCGCCTCAAGAGATTTCTCGATGGTGTTGCCCCATGCCACAAGGGTCACATCAAAGCCGTCGCTGCGCTTGCGAGCCTGACCAAACGGCACGGCACGGACAGGCTGTCGCGATTCGTGTTCCGCCCAAAGCAGATGTTTGGGAATCAAGAAGATGACCGGATCTTCGCTCTGCATCGCCGTCCAAAGCAATCCGGCAGCGTCCTCTGGTGTGCTTGGAATTACGACACTTAGCCCGGGATAATGCGCAAGCACCGACTCGTTTGCCTGACTATGCCACAAACTTCCGCCGGGAAGATAAGCTCCATAAGGCGCGTAAATGACCAACGGGCATTTCCAATTCCCGGAGGATCGCCAGCGTAAAGTCGAGATGTTGGTGACGAGTTGGTTGAAGCCTGGATAAATGAAATCGATAAATTGCAACTCGAACACGGGGCGTTTGCCATAAGCCGCGAGACCGCAACCCACCCCGAGAATGGTCGATTCAGCGAGCGGTGAATTGAAAACCTGTTTGGGAAAGTCGGTTGAAAGCTTTTGGGTAAGACGAAACACCCCGCCTTTTGGATCTTCGATGTCCTCGCCGAAGATGATACGGCGAGGATCTTCTTCGAGACCAGCGCGCAGTGTTTTATTCACAGTGTCGCCAATACGATATTTCCCGGGCGGCAGGATCTCCTTGTCGGTCCGTGGGGATAATTTCGCCACATTAGAGAGAAGCTGGTTAGGCGATGGATCTTCCGCCTTCTCCGCGTCACTGTATTCCCGGCGGATGCGTTCCTTGATCTCATTGTCAATCTTTGCGAATTCTTCGGTGCTGATCACACCTTCTTTAATCAATTGATCTTTCCAGCATTTCAGCGGGTCACATTTCTCGAGCTCCTGTAATTCTTCCGCGCTGCGATAAAGTTTTTGGTCATCGGAACTGGTGTGGCTGGAAAGCCGCTCCATCTTCACCCAGAAAAACGCTGGTCCGTTGCCGGCGCGAATTTTCTCCATCGCTGCGCTCGCTGCCTCATAAATTTTCTGAACATCTTGGCCGTCGATCTGTTGCCAATCGCTCGCCTCAAGAACGCCGAGCACCAGTGGATTGGTCTCCCGTGTCGGCATACTGATGCCGTAGGCGTTGTCTTCAACGATGAAAAGTACGGGCAGTTTCTTTTCTTTCGCGAAAGAAATCGCTTCGAAGAAATCGCCCTGGCGAGTCGCGGCGTCACCGACTGTCGTGACGACAAGATTGTTTCTACCATCAATCTTAATGCCCCAGGCAATTCCGCATGCGGGGAGAAGTTGCGAACCGGTAGGCGTCGGCACACTCCAGATATGCAAATTCGCGTTACTGTAATGCGACGGCATTTGCCGGCCGCTGCTTCCGGTATTGCGTTTCGCGAAATATTCAAGACCAAGTTCGCGCGTCGTCATGCCGCGTCCGAGAATGAGACCGCGGTCCCGATAGTAAGGCACGATGTAATCGTCCGGCTCCATGAGGAGTGAAATCGCCGCCAGCGCCTCGTGACCCATCCCGGAAACGTGGAAATGGCCTTTACCCTGACGATTTAAATTCTGCTCGCGCAAGTCGGCGTGGCGGCTCTCTAGAATCGTGGTCAAGAGCCGCAGTTTATCTTCTTTGCTGAGCGCAGGCATACGGGCTTGATCTTACAACTGCACTTGCAGATCGACAATCGTGCGGATTTGTTTCGAATAAAAGAATGTCGAGGCACGCGACAAACGCAGAGTTGGGGCAGGGCAGGGGAGTGATCGAGCATTACCGCGAATATCTCCCGGTTTCCGATTCGACCCCGGTCATTTCGCTGGGCGAAGGCGATACGCCGCTCGTTCATTGCCCGCAATTAAGTACACGAGTCGGCCATGGCTGTGATGTTTTCGTAAAGAACGAAGGGGTCAACCCGACCGGTTCGTTCAAGGACCGCGGCATGACTGTGGCTGTTTCCAACGCGCTAGGGCGCGGAGCAAGTGCGCTGGTCTGCGCTTCAACCGGAAATACATCCGCGTCGGCAGCAGCGTATGCCGCGCGGGCGGGAATTTCCTGCGCAGTGATTTTGCCTGCGGGAAAAATTGCGAGCGGCAAATTGCTGCAAGCTTTCGTCTACGGAGCAAAAATCGTGGCCATTAAAGGGAACTTCGATGACGCACTTCGGATTGTGCGCGAGCTTGGAGAGCGCGATGCATTTGCCATTGTAAATTCGATCAACCCAGATCGCATTGCCGGGCAAAAGACCGCTGCGTTTGAGATTGTCGATAGCATGGGAGACGCGCCCGATTTTCATTTGCTCCCGGTCGGTAATGCCGGAAACATCACCGCGTACTGGGCCGGGTACCGCGAATATCATGCGCGCCAAAAATCGACAAAGTTGCCGGCAATGATCGGTTTCCAAGCCGCTGGCGCCGCGCCGATTTTTTACAACCGGGTGATCGAAAGGCCGGAAACCGTTGCCTCTGCTATCCGGATCGGGAACCCCGCGAGCTGGAAACAGGCGCGTGCCGCAATCGATGAATCGCATGGGGCAATCGATATTGTTTCCGACGAAGAGCTTGGCGCTGCACAAACGTGGCTGGCGCGGCACGAAGGAATTTTTGTTGAACCGGCGAGCGCGGCGAGCATTGCCGGGCTTTTCAAGTGCTGTGATTCAAACGAAGCGACGTGCTCATTCAAAAAAATTCCAGAGGGAAGTCGGATAGTCTGCACTGTCACGGGACATGGATTGAAAGATCCCAATATGATTCAAAAGCAGACGGAGGAGCTAAGGCCCCTTGCGCCGATCGTGAGCGATATCCGGCGCGTCTTGGGGCTCTAGCACATCTGAAATTGACAGTCCGCTTGTTCAGCGAAGACCATCCGTTCAGTGCTTCGCTTCGTGTGTTTCAATAGTAATTTACTTCTGACATGCGCCTGATTGTTCAAAAATATGGTGGCACTTCGGTCGCGACCTCAGAGCGAATCCGTAATGTTGCGCGTCGGCTTGTTGAAACGCAGCGCGAAGGTTGCCGAGTGATGGCAGTGATCTCCGCCATGGCGGGAGTGACGGATGACCTAATCAAACTAGCTCATGAGATATCGGAGCATCCGGCCGAACGCGAATTGGATATTTTACTCGCGACTGGTGAGCACGCGGCCACCGCTCTGGTCGCCATGGCAGTCAACGCCCTGGGCGGAAGAGCCATCTCCGTGACAGGCGCGCAGGCGGGAATTTTAACCGATCGTAAACATACAAAGGCCCGGATCGCAAATATTAGTCCAAAACAAATTCACGAGCTGTTATTGGACGATTACATCGTAGTCGTTGCCGGTTTCCAGGGTCAGACACCGGAAGGGGAAACGACAACCCTTGGCCGTGGTGGATCAGACCTGACGGCGATCGCCCTGGCCGGGGCGTTGAATGCCGATGTGTGCCAGATTTTTACCGATGTCGATGGTGTCTTTACGTGTGATCCGCGGGCCGTTCTCGCTGCAAAAAAACTCGACGAGATTGCCTATGACGAGCTGCTCGAGATGGCCGGCGCTGGATCAAAGGTCGTGCAGTCGCGCGCGGTGGAATTTGCGAAAAAGTTCGGCGTCCAATTCGAAGTCCGCTCAAGCTTTAACCGCAACGTTGGAACAATCGCGAAGGCGGAGACCGCCAGCATGGAGGACGTGGTGATTCGCGGAATCAGCCTCGACCGCCATCAGGCAAAACTTACCATCGCAGGGGTGCCTGACGAACCGGGAATCGCCGGTCGCATTTTTTCGAATATTGCCGCAGCGCACATCATTGTCGATATGATTGTGCAAAATGCGTCGATCGGCGGAACGACCGATATTTCATTCACGATTCACGAGGATGAACTGGAAAACGCCCGCAAAATCTTGATGCCGGTAGTCGGCGAGATTGGCGCGAAGCGGCTGAACACGGCGAGTGGCATGGCCAAGTTGAGCGTGGTGGGAATCGGTATGCGATCGCATTCGGGCGTAGCGGCCCGTCTGTTCGAATGCCTGGGGCGAAGTGGCATCAACATCCAGCTGGTGTCCACCTCCGAGATCAAGATCACAGTCATCATCGACGAAAAGGATGCGGAGCGCGCGGCCCAGCTGATACACGCTGAGTTCGGTTTGGCGGGATTGGTGCCCGCGGCCAGAGGCACGGCCGCGTTTGCCTGATCAGTGAGTGGGCGCCGGGTTGACATAAAATTCCGGCACACCCTGAATTCGCATCTTGTAACCAAAACCTGTATGAACAACTTCCGCCCCGGGATGATCGACGGGACTGGGGCCATAGTGATCGTCACTGTTGGCTTGTTTCCAAACCGTTCCGTCTTCCAACTTAATCAGGGTCCGGCCCTTTAGACCGCCAAACGAACCATCGACGCGGCTCAAATTCGGTTCCCCAAATTTGAAGAATGATCGCTTGACCTTCTTCTCAGTCGTTTTCTCGGTAGTTTCTCGGTACCCTTGTAACCAGGCATCGAGCTTTTGCCGCTCTTCCGGCGAGAGCTTGTTTAGACCGGCCGCCCTGAACTCTTCCGGCGACATCATCTGCTGGACGCCGCCACCCGTTTGCTCTTGTGCTATAGACGCCGGTGCTCCAAAGCGCAGAATTAGAAGAACGCCAAGCGTTAGATAAGATATGAAGCCGGTGCGAGAAGTATTCATGGTGTTTTGGGTTATGTCGTCGTGCTTGCCGCCGACGCTAACATCGGTCGCGGCGGCGTCAAGGCTCGGAAAAGAGTGGGCCTGCGATCGACTCCACGATTTCCGAGCAAGGTGGGCGTTCCAAATTCGCTCGTGATCCAGAACCAAAACTAATCAGCCGGGAAAGCGAGCAAGAGGGCTGGAATTCTGATATTCGATCGGAGTTATTCGCGCGCACTGCATTATACGTTATCAGCGTGTCAATCTGCCTTTGATACTGTTTTTTAGGAGGTTATAAAGGATTTCAATGCCACCGCGGCTGCATTCGCTAATGACGACCCTTCGGGTCCATGGAATAGCCGTGCACGCGGTAACAATTTCAGCCTTCTTTGCGAGACTGTAAGACGATCTGCTCGCACTCCGAGGCACCAAGGCGGTGTTTTTTCAGCTCTGTCGAGGTCTTGACCTCCCAAGCCGTGGGACTGCCGCGGGTGTAGCGTATTTGAGCCGCCCTCCGGGAGTCCAGATGACTTCAGCCTACTTCTGCGATCAACCTCGACGCATAAAATGGAAACTTTGGTCCATCCGAGCCTTGAGAAAATTAGCTACGCAGCAATGCCGCGCCGGATGACGGCGGAATGCGGCAACGACCAATGCAAATCCCTCAGTCGAGCGTTGCGCGCATAGAATCCTTGGATTCCAGCAATTCCTTTATCGTTAGCCACTTACGGAATTAGGCTAGGGAGGGAAATTTCGATAATCGAGACTCACATCATATGGGAATCCTTATAACATCAGACAATATATGTCATATGAAATCCAACACAGGTTCAACCCGTTTAAGGAAATGTTGCCCTTTGACGCAGCCCGCTAATGGCCCAAATCCCCGGGGCGCCCTGCCGGCTGCAACCGAATCAACCCGAAGCATGATCACCCCTTTCCGGCCGCAGATTTGCGGCAGCGACGTCCGCGGCGATCTTAAGGCTGCGGCGGAGTCATTATCTTAACTGCGCACTTGCCGGTGACATAGGCCCAAACCCTCCTCGCACCTTCTCCTTCTTTCACTCTGATAATTGATCCGCCGTCACCCCCGCCAATGAAATGCAGAACCACGTAATCGCCCGTCCGCTCCGCGTGAGTGAGGTAATCGAGATTTACAATGCGGCTATCGGGCAGGCTTACAAGGTTCATGGACCACACTGACTATCAGGTCCCGAACAAACGGACAAAGAAAAACAGTTTGTTTCTGTATCTTAAAATTCTGGCAGGAAAGCGCCAACCCGGCGGAATTCTTTACACATTGCTGCCACTCCATTTCAGTTTCTGCCGGACAACGTTGAAGAAAGAAACGTCCGGCAACGCGGCCAGTGGCAGGGTCTTCTTTGCCTTTCGAATGTTGATAGTCGACCCTCTCTTCACCCGGATTGGCTGGCGGCCGTCCAAGGTCAGAAAAACCGGATAATCTGGGTCGCTCACTTCAATCTCGATGATCGATGTTTCTGCCACGATAATCGAGCGGTTCGTGAGGACGTGCGGACAAATCGGCGTAATAACGAGGACCCCCGATTCAGGATCGAGAATTGGTCCGCCGGCTGAAAGCGAATATGCGGTCGAGCCAGTCGGTGTTGCGACAATTAAACCGTCCGCATTGAATTCGGTAAGCGCTTCGCCGTTGACCCGCGTTCGTAGTAATACCAGGCGGGAAAGTTCGCCTCGGCTCAAAACTGCATCGTTTAGAGCAGTCATCTTGTTGGTTCGTTTCCCGCCTACCTCTACCCTCGCTTCAAGAAGCGTCCTCTGGCTAAAATTGATTCGATCTTTCGCGATGCATTCCACCGCATCGCGATAAGCGGAAGAATTCGCACAGGTCAAAAAACCAAGTGACCCCACGTTGATGCCGAAGATTGGCTTTATGACCTCGCCGAGCTGCCCAACGACGTGCAGAATTGTTCCGTCGCCGCCGACCACTACTAAAAGATCCGCCGCGGCTCCCAACTGGGCGATCGAGTGGTCCGATTTCTTTCCGGCGATCGCAGCAGTCTCTTTTTCGATCAAGATCGAGATCGAAAAACGATCGAATTCTTTAGCTATGGCATTGACCAGATCGGCCACGGCCGGCTTGCCTGTATGCGCGATTAAGCCAATCGTTTTCGGACGCATACAAAAAATTCCTGATTACCGTCCGCACCTTTAATAGCAGATGGAACGATTCCCCTCACGATATGACCGAGACGAGTCACAAGCTCGACGATCTTGTCTTGCGCCTTTTGATGCAACTCTGGATCGCAAACGATTCCGCCGCGCCCGACATCTCCTCGTTCCAATTCGAACTGAGGTTTGATAAGCGCCAGGGTCACACCGTTTGGAGTTATCAAGTCGAAGGCCTTCGGCAAGATCAAAGTTAGCGAAATGAATGAGACGTCGATCATACAAAGATCGACAAGTTCTGGAATGTGCTCGCGAGAGAGAAAACGCGCATTCAATTTTTCCAGGACGATCACCCGCGGATCGGTTCGAAGTTTCCAATCCAATTGCCCATGCCCGACGTCCACGTCGTAAACTTTCGCGGCCCCCCGTTGAAGGAGGCAGTCGGTAAAACCGCCGGTCGAGGCCCCGATATCGAGTGCGACTTTCCCGTGTATGTCGATCTTGAAATAATTCAGAGCGCTTTCCAACTTCAAAGCGCCGCGTCCGACATATTTCCGCGTCGGCTTCACCGTGATGGCGGCATCCGGCTCGAGAAGTTGAGAAGGCTTTGCGGCAATTCGAGTCCCGACTTTGACCTCCCCGGCCATGACCGCTCGTTGTGCCTGCTCGCGGCTAGGGAACAAGCCTTTGGCAACTAGAACTTGGTCAAGACGCAACTTTTTCGACATCTACCCGCTCATTCTTTAAACGACCTGCCGCCGCAAACTTCTATGATTGACGTACCAACCGCCTCGACCGCCTGCGTCACCTGGTCAGTGGTGATGCACAATGGCGGCATCAGCACAATGACGTTCCGAATCGGCCTCGTGAGAAGTCCGTGCTTCCGGGCTGCGATACAAATCTCGGCAGCTTGATCTGCCAAGGGAGCTTCTGGCAATTCTGCTACCTCTATCCCAGCAATAAATCCACACTGCCGCACTTCAGTCACGCAAGGAATATCCGCTAGTCCGGCGAGCTCGGAAGTCAGGTGTCGAATTTTTGGCTGCAATGCTTCCAGGACGCCTTCTTTTTCAAAAACGTCCAGACTCGCCTTGGCTGCAACGCAACCGAGTGCGTTGCCGGTGTAGCTATGTCCGTAAGCCAGACCCTTTCCATCGACGATTGACCCATCGAAAATAGAGAATAGTTTTTCCGATACTAAAGTAATAGCAAGTGGAAGATAACCTCCGCTCAAGCCTTTGCCTAGAACCATCATATCTGGAATCACTGATTCATGTTCGACCCCGAACATCCTTCCGGTCCTTCCGAAACCGGTCATGACTTCGTCGGCAATCAGCAGCGTATCGGTACGATCACACCATTCACGCACGGCCCGCAAGGTCCCGGAGGACCAAAGCTGCATCCCAGCGGCTCCCTGAATGAGCGGCTCGATCACTACGGCGGCAATCTTCGCCAGCTCCGCTGGCGAAAGTCTCTCCAAGGCTCTTACGTTAGGAACTTGAATCGAGGGAAAATTCCAGTGGCCGGGTCCGATATGGAACATCGCAGCCGCGCCGAGGCTGGCCGCGCCCGCCGTGTCTCCGTGGTAACCGCTCTTGAACGCAATGAACTGATGTTTTCGCGAATTGCGCAGTCGCCAATATTGATCGGCGATCCTTAAGGCAACCTCGATTCCAGTGGAACCGTCGTCTGAGAAAAACACTCTGCTTAAGGAGTCTGTTGGGAAAAGATCGACAATTGCACGCGCGAGTTCAACTGCCGCGGGGTTAGTAAAACCAAGAAAGGAAGTGTGCGCTACACGATCGAGCTGGCGGCGAATCGCCGCATTGATATGCGGATGATTATGGCCGTGGATGTTCGTCCAGATTGATGAATTGCCGTCGATGTATTCGCGGCCGCGGCTGTCGCGCAGAATGCCACCGCGACCCTCCACCAAGACCAGCGGTTCATGCTCGGGAGCGCACCATTCGCGCATATTGGTGAATGGGTGCCAAACGAATCGCTTATCGCTATCGATCAGTTCTTCGGTGTTCCACTCACTCATTACTGCCTTGCTCTTCGATTAGTTTTTCAATCGAGCTAACGTCTTCGATGGACGCGCGGCGTCGTTGATATTTGCGCGCAACGATCTCCTTCAACCTCAGAAGATCCTGGAGAAGAGGAAAATCGTAATAAGTCCATTCAGTTTCGCCAACAGTTTTGGACTGGAAACGCCACGCGCCGCCGAATTTGGTCGCGCGCACTTCGCGCTTTTCTCCGTGTTGATCTTTCTCCGTCCATATATGTTGACTCGGCATCGCAGGGAAACCTTACATTAGCAGCATTGAAAGACGCAGCTAGACTGGCGGCCTATTTCGCCGCGACAATTCTTTTCGGCGCATTGATCGCGCCGGTCTTTTTTTGGGCAGGGCAATGGATGATAGCCCACGGTTTCTTCCCTTTTCTCGCGACGGTCGACTTCGAAACTTTCTTTCATCGCGCAATCCTCGTTGCTGCTACAGCATTAGTTTGGCCGCTCCTTTACCTCACCGACACGAGAAGCATGGCCGATTTACAGATGGCACCCAACTCGCGTTGGGTGCGCGACCTCTTCGCAGGGATTCTTTTTTCGGTGATTCCCCTGCTCTGCTGCGGTGTTTTGTTCATCGCTTTCCACATCTATTCGTTACGCCACAGCTTCGCGTGGATCGCGTTTGGAAAAACCGTGGCTGCGTCAATCGGTGTTCCAGTGATTGAAGAAACATTCTTTCGCGGACTAGTTTTGGGCGTGCTGTTGAGAACTGGCCGGCAGTACGTGTCGATCTTTGCGACCTCCGCTATCTTTTCAGTCATTCATTTTCTAAAGGCGCCCGAGCGAACATCGACAATCGTAACGTGGACGTCGGGGTTAAATTCCATCGCCCATTCATTCGCACGATTTGGAGATCCGATGTCGGTAGCCGCCATGTTCACGACATTATTTCTCATCGGCTGGATTTTGGCCGATGGGCGCTTGCGCACTCGCTCGCTCTGGTTGCCAATAGGTCTACACGCTGGCTGGATTTTTGCCGCCGGCGCATTCAATCGTGTCGCGCACCGAGGGATACTTGAGTTGCCGTGGCTGGGAAAAAATCTGCTCGTGGGAATTGTGCCGCTGGGCATTGCCGGCTTGACGTGGGTGATAATGCGCAGCTGGTTGAGATATGTCGACGCTGGCAAAGTTTAGTGGTCTGCGCGCGATTGCGTCGCTCCTCTACCCGCCGGTCTGCACGATCTGCGCGGCGATAGTCGGATCGGACGACTACCTGTGCGAAGAATGTAAGGCAAAGACCACGCGCATCATCCCGCCTTTCTGCGGGAAATGTTCGGAACCGTTCGAAGGCGCAATCACCGACACCTTTATTTGCGCGAACTGCGCTCATCGCACGATTCATTTTGACGCTGCTGTCGCAGCGTATCGCAGTCGCGGAATCGTTCGCCAGATTATCCATGACTTTAAGTACGGGCGCCAGATCCATCTCCGTCATCTGGTAACACGCTGGCTCACCGCAGCACTCGACGATCCTCGGCTACGCGGCCGTCGATTCGACGTTATTATTCCCGTGCCTTTGCATCCGGCCCGCAAACGGGAACGAGGTTTTAATCAGGCGAGCTTGCTTGCGGAATTGCTAAGTGCCCAGATCTCAATCCAATCCAAGCCGCTGCTTGAGCGCATTCGCTACACGACTACACAGACGGCGCTTGATCGCACTGAACGCATGGAAAATTTACATAACGCGTTTCGTTTACGAAAAAACACGAACGTGCGAGATTTACGCGTGCTTTTGATCGATGATGTTCTGACAACCGGCTCGACCCTGAACGAGTGCGCTCGCATTTTGAAAGGTGCTGGTGCGATCTCCGTTCATGCGGCCACGGCCGCGCGCGCGTAATTCCCATGGCAATTTTCAAAAAACCAGCGATCAAGGCGGAAAGTCCGAAGAAACGCGATATCCCACACGGTCTTTTCCAGAAATGCCCCGGCTGTTCTGAAGTTGTGCCTGAAATCGAGCTCGCCCAGAATCAGCGCGTCTGTCCGCGTTGCGATTATCATTTCGCGCAATCGGCCAAGGAACGGATCGACAATCTTCTCGATCCGGAAAGTTTCGTGGAGATGGATGCCGGCCTGAAATCCGTCGACACTTTGCGCTTTCAAGGGATGGCGACTTACAAGGATCGCCTCAAGAATTACCAGGAGCGCACTGGCTTGACTGACGCCGTGATCAGCGGCTACGGAATACTCGACGGCTATAAGGTCGCAATCGCCGTCATGGATTTCGGGTTTCTTGCTGCCACGATGGGCTCAGTTGTCGGCGAAAGAATCACCCGCACGATTGAATATGGAACCGCCGAACGCTCCGCGGTCATCATCATTGCCGCCTCCGGTGGCGCTCGCTTGTACGAAGGAATGTTGAGCTTGATGCAAATGGCTAAAACGAGCGGCGCTCTCGCGCGTCATGCTGAACAACGGCTTCCTTACATTTCTGTTCTGACAAATCCCACCACCGCTGGCGTCATGGCGAGCTTTGCTTCGTTAGGTGATGTGATTATTGCAGAACCGAAAAGCATGATCGGCTTCGCCGGCCCACGCGTGATCAAAGAAACTACCCATCAGGATTTGCCGCAAAAATTTCAGACCGCAGAGTTTCTTCAAGAACATGGCTTGATCGATCTGATTGTGCATCGCAAAAAGATGCGCGAACAGCTCAGCCGGCTGCTCAGTTATTTTTCCGTTGTATCGTGAAAGTCGGGGAGGCCTCCGTGCCGCGACTCTCTCCCTACAAGGAGACGCTCGCCTGGCTGTATGGCCTCCAGCGCTTCGGGATCAAGCTCGGCCTGGAAAATATCCAGCGGCTCATCGCAGCGCTTCAGGTTGAGCTTGGCGACGGCCGGGTCATTCACGTTGCTGGAACGAATGGCAAAGGTTCCGTTTGCGCAATGATCGATTCAATCCTCCGGGCACGAAAATATCGCACCGGCCTGTTCACATCCCCTCACCTCGTCACGTTTCGTGAACGTATCCGCGTGAACGGCGAAATGATCTCTGAGGAAGCGGTTGCCAAAGGCCTGACGACGATTCGCGATCTCGTTCGCGATTGGGATCCGCATCCGACATTTTTTGAAATCACAACTGCGCTTGCGCTCAAACATTTCTCCAACGCGAAAATCGACATCGTCATCTTGGAAACCGGACTAGGCGGCCGCCTCGATGCCACGAACGCCGTGCAACCAAACGTTTCAATCATCACACCGATCGAGCTCGATCATCAACAATGGCTCGGTGATACCATCGAGAAAATCGCCACGGAAAAGGCTGGCGTTATCAAACCAAAAATTCCGGTCGTTGCGGCGGCGCAACCTTCGGACGCCGAAAAAGTGATTCACGCCCAAGCCGCTGAATGCGAGGCTCCACTGCAATTCGTGCATGACGCGTATCACAAATCTCGTGTTGGACTCCCAGGTGAGCATCAAAAACAAAATGCGGCTCTGGCGATCGCAGCGCTCCGCGCCGCCAAGATCGACATCGATGATTCATCCATTGCGAACGGGCTTTCGTCGGTTGATTGGCCAGCACGTTTTCAACACTGGGATGATCGCATAGTGATTGACGGTGCACATAATCCAGCCGCTGCACGAGTTCTCGCCCAAACATGGCGAGAAACCTTCGGTGACCAACGCGCCTCGCTAATCCTTGCAATTCTTTCCGATAAAGATTTGCCCGGAATCTGCGCAGCGCTCGCGCCAATCGCAGCTTACGTTCTTTTACCAAAGATTCGGAGTGAGCGCGCGGTTTCGCCGGATGACCTGGCAAAAGTTTTATCCGTCAAAAGTCCATCACTCCCCTACTCCATTACGGCATCGATTGATGAAGCGCTCGCAAAGGCTCAATCGCGCCCCGCACCAATTTTGATCACCGGCTCGCTCCATTTCGCGGGTGAGGTTCTCGCCTGCTTGCACGGCGAACCTGCTGCCTTCGAAGAATGCGCCCAATAATTTTGGTAATCATGGAGGGACGGGCTCCGTCCGTCCCTGAATTTTTGAGACGACACAGAGGTCGTCCCTCCAAATCACGTGCCCTCAATTCTCGGGAACAGCGGCACCGGTTTGCCCACGACATGTCCGTCCGGCAGTCTCCCCCACTCCGCATCGGCGAGCGAAAATCGCTGTTCTCCCCCGCTCAACTCCATTTTCCAATTCAGCTGATCGAAAATTCCATGCGCAGCTTTCGGCAATACCGGCGAAATCAAAATCGCGATGATGCGGAGCGTCTCAGCTATGTGATAAAGCACGCTAGCAAGAAGTGTTTTAGATTCCGTGCCGCTTTGTTTTGACAAGTTCCACGGTGCCGCCTCTTCGATTACACCATTACAGTACAATGTTAGGTTGATAGGCATCCCATTCGCGACCGAGATGTCGAAGCCATCCATATCGCGTTTGAAATAGGAAACTGATCGGGCAATCTCCTTTTGCGAAAGTCGATGAAGCAATCCCGCAACCGGCGACTGGCTTTCGAAGAGTGCCTCAGTCCGACGTAACTGACGATCAGGTAGATATCGTCCAATCATGTTAAGGGTTCTATTAGCGAGATTACCAATGTTGTTCGCTAAGTCAGAATTGTAACGCTCGATCAGTCGCTCCTCGGAAAAGTCTGCGTCCTGGCCGGTGACGATATCGCTCATCAAGTAATAGCGAAGCGCGTCGGCGCTGTATTTCTCAATCAGTACAAATGGATCAATAATATTCCCGGCGCTCTTGCTCATCTTCGCCCCGCCAAGATTCCACCAGCCGTGCACCAGCAACTGCGGCATTTGAGCGTCGGGAAATCCAATCGCATGCAGCATGATTAGCCAGTAGATGCCGTGCGCGGGAACCAGAATGTCTTTTCCTATGATTTGCAGCGTGTCTTTCGACCAGCGATCACGGAATTCCTGCGGTTGCCTCTCGTAATTGTCGATCTTAGGATCGTAGCCGGCGAAGCTGATGTAGTTCGTTAGCGCGTCGAACCAGACGTAAGTAACGAACTCTTTATCGAATGGAAGTTCGATTCCCCAATCGAGACGCGATTTCGGACGCGAAATGCAAAGATCGCCGCTCAGTCGATCCACCGCGTTGCGCAGTTCGATCTGACGAAAATCTGGGATGATTGCGTCGGCCCGCTTGCTGAGATAAGCGAGCAGCCAGTCTTTATACTGGGACAAACGAAAATAATAATTTTCTTCCTCCCGAAACTCGATCTCCCCCCACTCCGGACCGAATTGACCGTCGGCACCGCGCTCCTTGTCGGTCAAGAATTGTTCCTGACGGACTGAGTAGTAGCCGGCTTGTTTATCCTTGTAGATTTGGCCGGCGTCGAACAGGCGCTGCAGAATTCCTTGAACGACTTTTTTGTGCCGCTCGCTCGTCGTCTCCGCCCATTCGTCATATTTCACGTCGAGCTGTTTCCAAAGATCGACAAACTTTTGTGTGATGCCTTTGACGAATTCGTTAGGAGGAACACCCGCCTTGGCTGCGGATTGCTGAACCTTCTGCCCGTGTTGATCGGCACCTGTTAGAAAGAAAACTTTGTCACCTTTCAGTCGATGATAGCGCGCGATCACATCCGCCAGCACTTTTTCGTAAGCATGACCGATGTGCGGTGGCGAGTTAGTGTAATCGATCGCTGTCGTAATAAAGAAAGTCTTCGGCACACCGTGAAACTGGCGGACTAATCGTGGTAGGGCAAGCGCATCGCTTGCCGGTTTCCTGTAGCCGGATCGCTGTGCAACGCCTGCGCGCGGCCCACAGGGCCGCGGCTACAGCTTAATTGCGCACAACCGCACCGCGGTTATGAGGCTCGCACTCTTTTCCAAACGCCGCCTTCTTCTTTCCAGTTGTAAAGTGGTTTGCCGTTAACTTTGTGAACCGAAGTTTCTGTGACTCTCATACTGCTCGGCTGTCCGGTCATAAAGAAATCAATGTCGTAGATTGTGCCGTCGGTAGCTTTCATATCGACACAAGCGAAATATTTGCCGCCGCCGAGACTCGAGAGCCGATCGTTATGGACCTTGATTAAGTCGAGCGCGAGATCTTTGGATCCATACTTAACGTGAAACTTTCTATCGCTCGATTTTTTGGTGTCGCTGGCAATGTGTCTCTTAATTCCGGCAGAGATATCAGCCTCGCTCACCTCCTTCGTCTGGATGCCGCTCTGCGTAGGTCTCGTTGTTATCTGTGGTAACTGTTGCGATTGTGGCCGCGGATGTTGTGCTGGGAGCGGCATAGCCGGGAGAAGCACTGTAACCGATAGGGCGATGATAAGTCGTGTAACCATAAGATTGGATATTGGGTTTTCTATGCCTCAAGCGAAACGCGCTAGAGATTTTATCCTGCGGTCACGCTGTCGGGAAGCGAATAGTTACATCTCTATGGGTGGCCTCACTCGTTCACAGTTTGATCGATCGCAGTCGGAGCGCATTCGCGATAACTGAAACGGAGCTGAAACTCATCGCCGCGCCGGCAATCATTGGGCTGAGCAGAAGTCCGAAGAAAGGATAAAGCGCGCCAGCTGCAATCGGCACGCCGAGCGCGTTGTAGATAAACGCGAAAAACAGGTTTTGCCGGATATTTCGCATCACAGCGCCACTGACATGCATCGCCTTGACTATTCCCAACAGATCGCCTTTCACGAGTGTGATTCCGGCGCTTTCGATTGCCACATCAGTCCCCGTACCCATGGCGACTCCGACATCGGCAGCGGCCAGCGCGGGAGCGTCATTGATTCCATCTCCTGCCATCGCGACGATCGCGCCTTCTGATTTTAATTTCTTAACGATGTCGATCTTTTCATTTGGCATTACTTCGGCCCTGAATTCGTCGATGCCTAATTCACGCGCAACAGCTTCGGCCGTTCGACGATTGTCGCCCGTGCACATGATGACTTTTAGGTGCATATCGTGCAGCTGGCGGATCGCCTGTCTCGCGGTTTCTTTGATCGGATCGGCAACGCCGAGAATGCCGACTGCCTCTCCATCTACCGCCAGCCAAACCGTCGTCTGCGCTTTTTCTTGCAAGCGACGGGCTTCGTTCTTCAGCTCTTCAGAGATCGTGACTTTCGACTCGGTCAGAAACTTTTCTTTGCCGATAAGGACAGATTTCTCATCGATTTTACCGCTTACGCCACCACCCGTGATGGATTCGAAACCGGTTACGTGATGTAACTCAATCTGTTCTTTTTTCGCGGCCTCTGCAATTGCACGCGCCAACGGATGTTCACTATGAGACTCCAACGATGCTGCGATCTGTAGAACATCGCGTTTAGCTGTGGTGTCCGTGCCAATCCGGCTGACGACTTCTGGCTTGCCGACTGTTAACGTACCGGTCTTATCTGTGATCAGGTGCGTGACTTTTTCAGCGGTCTCAATGGCTTCCGCGTTTTTTATCAGGATTCCAGTTTGGGCAGCGCGTCCGACGCCAACCATGATCGACATGGGCGTGGCAAGCCCGAGCGCGCATGGACACGCGATAATCAGCACGGAGACGGCGTTTACCAAAGCGTAAGCCATCGCCGGCGCAGGCCCAACGATCGACCAAATAACAAACGTGATCACCGCGATGGCGATGACCGCCGGGACAAAATAACCGGAAACTGCGTCGGCGAGTTTCTGAATAGGTGCGCGGGTGCGTTGCGCGTCCGCCACCATTTGGACAATTTGCGACAGCAGCGTTTCCGAACCGATTTTCTCGGCACGCATCAAAAACGAGCCGGTCTGATTTACTGTTGCGCCGATCACGTTCTCATCGGGAGCTTTGCTAACCGGCATCGACTCGCCGGTGACCATCGATTCGTCGATATTGCTTTTGCCTTCGACAATCACACCATCGATTGGCACTTTCTCGCCCGGCCGAACGCGGAGGAAGTCCCCCTTCTGAATTTGTTCCACTGCAATTTCATCCTCCTGGCCATCGCGAACTCGATGCGCAGTTTTCGCAGCAAGGTTCAACAACGCCTTGATCGCCTGCCCGGTGCGGCTGCGTGCTTTTGCCTCAATCGACTGTCCAAACAAGACGAGCGTGGTGATGACCGCTGCCGCTTCAAAGTAGAGACCGACCTCACCGTTGCTCCGGAAAGACTCCGGAAAAATCCCCGGTGCGAGTACTGCAACAGCGCTATAGAAATACGCGGCGCCGACGCCGACAGCGATCAGCGTGAACATATTGAGGCTGCGATTAACAATCGATCGCCAGGCGCGTGTGAAGAAAAAGTCGCCAGCCCAAAGGACTACCGGGGTTGCAAGGGCAAATTCGATCCATTTCGAAATTTGTTTCGGGATCATCGCGTCCACGTCCAGTCCCGGAATTGCGTGACCCATCGCGATAAACAGCACCGGAATCGTGAGGACGAGTGCGCTCCAGAATTTTCGCGACAACGAGCGAATTTCCTTTTGTTCCTCTTCGTTACCTGCCCCAATCGTCTTTGGCTCCAATGTCATTCCGCATTTCGGGCAGTGGCCGGCATGATCGTGCTCGATCTCCGGATGCATCGGACAGGTGTAGATCATTGGAGATGTCTAAATGAGTTGGCCACGGCGGCTACTGTAAGCGTTGCATGCACAGAGTCGTCCTAGCCGCCTCGCCGTCGAGGCGCTCACCGCTTGATCCACTAGCACGGCGACACAGCGCCGTGGCTACAACGCTGCATATTCGTGGGGCAATCTTGTGTGCCCTATGCCGCCTTCGCGGTGTCCATTTCTGCGGTGTATTTGCCAAAGCGCGCCCTACTGTTGCACAACGCTCGGTGATGGAACGCCTCTTGCGCCTCGGCCACTTTCGCCGGATCACCTTTCCAGGCTTTGAGCACTGGAGCTTGTAAAGCGCGTCCAAAAGAAAAGCTCAGTTGCCAAGGCAGGCCAGGCAGCTGATTCATTGCGTTGAGATGTTCGGTGGCTTGCAAATCGGTTTGCCCCCCTGAGAGAAACACCAGACCAGGGACAGCGCCAGGCACGACGCGTTTCATGCAGCGCACAGTCGCTTCGGCAACTTCCTCTACCGAAGCTTGCTGCGGACAATCTTTTCCTGAAAGAACCATGTTCGGTTTCAGCAGCATTCCTTCCAGAACAATCTGATGCTCATACAAAGCGTGAAAGACGCTTTCCAGCGTTTGCTGCGTGACTTCGAAATACCGTTCAATCGTGTGTGTGCCGTCCATGAGCACCTCCGGTTCGACGATCGGCACTAAATCCGATTCCTGACAAAGTGCCGCATACCGCGCCAACGCCTCCGCGTTCGCGTTTATGCATGTGCGCGTCGGAATTTTCTCGCCAATCGTGATCACTGCGCGCCATTTGGCAAAGCGTGCTCCGAGTTTTCGATATTCCGCCAGTCGCTCGCGTAGTCCATCGAGACCCTCAGTGACTTTCTCGTCCGGAAAATTCGCCATTGGCTTGGCACCTTTATCTACCTTGATACCGGGAATTATCCCCTGCTGCTCCAGCGCTTCCACAAAAGTGCGACCGTCGCGAGTCTTCTGCCGAATCGTTTCGTCAAAGAGAATTACTCCGCTGATAAATTCGCCTGCACCGGCAGTCGTAAATAGAATTTCCCGATATGCGCGACGGTTCTCCTCCGTCGAAGGGACCTTGATGCTTTTCAATCGCTTCTCGATCGTCCCCGTACTCTCATCAGCTGCCAGAATCCCCTTCCCCGGGGCGACCAGCTTTCTTGCTACACTTTCCAAATTTTCACTTTTCATGGTTCTCTCCTTATGAATCATTTTTCGCTGCTCTTCATAATTATAACTAACATATTGGTCGCAACCTCGAAAGTTTTCGCGGTTGACCAAAGGCCCGTTGCAAAAGCGACCTGAGACGTCTCGT
>QHON01000207.1 GCA_003218815.1 Verrucomicrobiota bacterium | reverse complement strand
GCGTGGTCGCGCCCGCGCGTCCGATGTCGATCCAGCAACGCAGTGTGGTGGCCAGCTTGGCCGAACCGCCGGTCGCGAAAGCGGCACAGATTCTCTGGTATCAAAGCAAAGCGCTCGAGTTAATGGCACATTTTCTTTTTGCGCCAAAGGACCCGGAGTTTTTCTGCATGCGGCAAAAGCGGGTCGCGCGTGAACGGGTCGAAAGAACCAAGCAACTGCTGCAGCGTGATCTCACAAATCCGCCAACGCTCGAACTACTCGGTCAGGAAGTTGGTTGCAGCCCATTTTATCTTAGCCGGATTTTTTCGCGCGAAGTTGGCCTTACCATACCCCAATATTTGCGCAATCTGCGGATGGAACGCGCGGCTGAGCTGTTGCGCACGGGCCGTTACAACGTGACCGAAGCTGCGACCGAGGTGGGATATTCAAGTCTCAGTCATTTCAGCAAGGCGTTTTGCGAAACGATCGGGTGCTGCCCAGTGCTTTATCCTGCGGCAAAAAACGTGATTCTGGATCGGTGAGGTTGTGGCGGCACTCGTCGCCGCAGCGCCGGATTAAAATTCGGTGGCTGAAACAGCCGCCTCGACAACGTCTGTGATGCATTTACACACCACTTCCCATTCAACTCGATGAAGATCGCTCGTGCCCTCATCTCCGTTTCCGATAAAACCGGTATCGCGTCATTTGCGCGTGCTCTGGAGGGTCAAGGCATCGACATCATCTCTACCGGCGGAACAGCCGAGTTGCTGCGCAAAGAAGGCGTGCCCGTGCGTGAGATTTCCAGTTTCACCGCATTTCCTGAGGTGCTTGAAGGGCGCGTGAAAACTTTGCATCCGCGGGTGCACGGCGGCCTTCTTTACAAGCGCGGCAACCCGAAACACGAGGCGGAAGCGCGCGAATGCGGATTCGAGCCGATCGATCTCGTCGTGGTCAATCTTTATCCGTTTGAGACAACGATCGCCAAGCCGGACGTAACGTTCGCGGAAGCGATCGAAAACATCGACATCGGTGGGCCGTCGATGATTCGCAGCGCGGCAAAGAATTAGCCGATTACGATGTAGTGCTGGAAAGCATGCGCAACAACGATGGCGAAACCACGCTGAGATTGCGCGAGCGTCTTGCGATCAGGGCCTTCATCAAAACCTCCGAATACGATCGCGTCATCAGCAATTTCCTGGAAAAGGAGCAAGTGACTGAGGCTTCATTCTCCCTCTCCTTGCCCCTCGTGACGCGTTTGCGCTACGGAGAAAATCCCCATCAAACAGCTGCACTCTACGGCAATTTCAATAAACATTTTGAAAAACTTCACGGCAAAGAGCTTTCTTTTAATAACATTCTCGACCTCAGCGCGGCGACGAATTTGATCGGCGAATTTGAGGAGCCAACCGTCGCGATTCTTAAGCATACAAATCCGTGCGGGGTGGGTTCCGATGCCGATCTTCGCGCGGCATGGGAAAAAGCCTTTGCCACGGATAAACAAGCGCCTTTTGGCGGGATCATTATTTGTAACCGTCCGATCGACGCGCCACTGGCCAAAGCAATTAGTGAAATCTTCAGCGAGGTCATCATCGCTCCGAAATTCAAATCCGAAGCTCGTGCAATTTTGCAGAAGAAAAAGAACCTGCGTCTCATCCGGCTGATCACTTCACCGGCCGAAGCAAGATCGACAGTCGACGTTCGCTCGGTTTGTGGCGGGGTGCTCGTCCAGGATCCAGATACCGCAAATCAAGTTCCGCAAAATGCGGTGACGAAAAGGCGACCAACAAAAACTGAACTGAACGCCATGCTATTCGGATGGCGGGTGGTCAAGCATGTTAAATCCAATGCGATCGTTTATGCCGGCGCTGATCGCACGCTCGGTATTGGCGCCGGGCAGATGTCGCGGGTTGATGCATCTCGGATTGCGGTTTGGAAAGCGGAAGCAGCCGGGCTCTCGCTCAAAGGCAGCGCCGTCGCAAGTGATGCCATTTTCCCGTTTCCGGATGGACTCATCGCGGCCGCTGACGCCGGCGCGACCTGCGCCATTCAACCGGGCGGATCGGTTCGCGATGAAGAAGTGATCGCCGCTGCCAACAAGCGCAAGATGGCGATGATCTTCACTGGTATCCGCCATTTTCGGCATTAACTTTTCTCCCCCCTCTATCGCTATTACGAGCAAATGATCCGCGTCCGCGTTCAGCCGCCGCACGTCGTCAGTATTGAAGATTTGCGGCGCATCGCCAAACGGCGACTTCCCCGGGTTGTATTTGACTACATCGACGGCGGCGCCGACGCCGAATTGACCTTGCACGCAAATTCCCGAGCGTTTGAGGACGTAACATTCCGACCGCGCTGTGCCGTTGCGACATCGACGTGCGATCTGCGCACGACAGTGCTCGGCACATCTCTGTCCATGCCGCTGATCCTCGCGCCTGTCGGCAGTAGTCGGCTCTTTTATCCGCGCGGTGAAGAAGTCGCGGCGCGTGCTGCCGGCGCGGCTGGAATCGCATACACGCTCTCAACTCTCTCGGGCTGCGGTTTAGAGGATGTTGCCGCTGCGGCGAAGGGGCCGGTCTGGTATCAACTCTATTTGATCGGAGGTCGGGACTGCGCGCTCGCGGCCATCGAACGTGCGCGAGCTGCCGGGTACTCTGCCCTTGTCGTCACAATCGATACGCCAGTCGCCGGTCAACGCGAACGTGATCTTCGGAATGGCGTCAAGGAGCTCCTGACCCGCAAATTTGGTCAGATGCTGCCTTTCGTGACTCAGTTTCTGGCAAAACCCCGATGGCTGGCGAGCTTCGTCGCCGATGGTGGGCTGATGAAGTTCCCAAACGTCGTCATTCCCGGAGAGGGAGCAATGCCGTACGCCGATGTCGGCGCCGCTCTTGAGCAATCTATGGTGAGTTGGCAGGATCTCCGTTGGATCCGCGACGCCTGGAACCTTCCGATCGTCGTCAAAGGCGTTCACACTGGGGACGACGCTCGGCGCACAGTAGATGCGGGGGCGAACGCATTGGTTGTGTCAAATCACGGCGGCCGGCAACTCGACGGGGTCGCGCCCACACTACGCATGCTGCCTGAAGTTTTGGCAAGCGTCGGCGATCGCATCGAGGTCCTGATCGATGGTGGCATCCGCCGAGGGAGCGATATCGTGAAGGCGTTATGTATAGGCGCTCGGGCTGTGCTGGTCGGACGCGCTTATGCCTACGGGCTTGGCGCCGCTGGCGGCGAGGGTGTCGCGCGAGCAATCGAGATCCTTTGCACCGATCTCATTCGCACTCTCAAGCTACTAGGTTGCGCCTCGCTCGCCGAGCTGGACCGATCGTTTATAAGTATCCCACCAAACTGGCTTGCGTCGATCCGTCAGGTACGCGCCAAACGAGCATCACGCGTTGGTCGATCGTTGCCCCGTTTGCTCGAAAGCACCTTGAAGCCAAAAAGGGACGGGATTTGAGTCTCTTCCGTTCGCGGCTCGCCCGGACTGTGGTGTAGAAGCGGTCGGTTTATTTCTCGTTCATGTCTTGGACGAGAGTCGCCACATCCAAATACTTAGGCCGCCGGCTATGATTAGTGCTATCACGCTCACCCACATGGG
>QHON01000167.1:28824-34714 GCA_003218815.1 Verrucomicrobiota bacterium | reverse complement strand
CACGCATGAACATTTTCGTTCGGCCCACCGCAGGCGGCGAGGCTAAACGGATCACGTCTGTTAAGGAGCGCGATATTCGCGATTACTTTTGGAAGGGAAACCAGTTCGTTGTTTACGCGCAAGACAACAAGGGCGACGAGAATTTTCATCTTTTCCGGATCGATTTGAAAACTGGTGGGGTAAAAGACCTGACCCCATTTCCTAAGGTGCGAGCGGAGGTTGTTGACGATCTCGAAGATATTTCCGAGCACGAAATCGTCATGATGATGAACAAGCGGAATGCCGAGGCTTTTGACGCTTATCGATTAAACGTGGCGACCGGCGAGATGAAGATGACCGCGAAAAACCCCGGACGCGTGGATCATTGGGTGACCGATCACAAAGGCCGGATTCTCGCCGCGACGGAATCCGACGGCGTCAACGCAACACTGCTTACGCGGCTAGACGAAAAGGCGCCATTCAAGAAAGTCTTGAGCACAAATTTCCGCGAACGCGTGACGCCGGAGTTTTACTCCTTCGATAACAAGGAAATCTATGCCACCTCAAACATCGGTCGGGACAAGGTTGCGATTGTAAAGATCGACCCGGCGACAGCCAAGGAAACGGACACGATTTACGAAAATCCAGAGGTCGACGTCGATGGGCTTGCGTTTTCGAAGAAACGGAAGGTCCTAACTTACGCGGAGTACACGACCTGGCATGAGGAGCGGAAATACCTCGATCCGCAAACCGAGAAAATGTACTCAACGATCGAGCAGAAGCTTCCTGGCTATCAAATTGATCTAGTCGGCAACGACCACGAGGAGGACAAGTTTGTCGTCTCCGCAACGAGCGATCGGACGCCTGGCTCGCGTTATCTTTTCGATACGAAAACCAACGAACTAACCAAGCTGGTCGATGTGACACCCTGGCTGAAAGAGGATCAACTCGCGCCGATGAAGCCGATAGAATACAAGAGTCGCGACGGTTTGATTATCCACGGTTACCTCACGCTGCCGCTCGGGCGCGATCCGAAGAATCTGCCCACAGTGATGATTCCGCATGGCGGCCCATGGGCGCGTGACGAGTGGGGTTACGATCCGGAAGTTCAGTTTCTCGCGAACCGTGGTTACGCAGTGCTGCAAGTAAATTTTCGTGGCTCGACCGGCTACGGCCGGAAATTCTGGGAAGCATCGTTCAAGCAATGGGGTAAAACGATGCAAGACGACGTCACTGACGGTGTCCAGTGGCTGATCAAACAAGGCATTGCCGACCCTAAGCGCATTGCGATTTACGGCGGGAGTTACGGCGGTTACGCCACGCTGGCGGGAGTTACCTACACGCCCGATCTCTACGCGGCAGCAGTCGATTATGTGGGCATCTCGAATTTGTTTACCTTCATGAAAACGATCCCGCCCTATTGGAAACCGTTTCTCGACCAGATGCATGAGATGGTTGGCGATCCCGAGAAGGACAAGGATTTATTCACAGCAATGTCACCCGCATTGAACGCCGACAAAATCAAGACACCGCTTTTTGTTGCCCAAGGCGCGCAGGATCCTCGCGTCAACAAAGCCGAATCAGATCAAATCGTGCAAAGCCTTCGCAAACGCGGGGTGGACGTCGAATACATGGTCAAAGACAATGAAGGCCACGGTTTTAGCAACGAGGAGAACCGGTTTGCATTTTACGAGGCGACGGAAGCTTTCCTCGCAAAGCATCTAAAGCAAAAGAGCTGAGGATCTCTCCGCGCACGAGGAATCCAGAAGGGGAAGCCGGAAATTCTTCACGTCTTGATGAGCGGCGGGGGAATGTCCTCGGTTGGTCCGACGTCGATGCCGTGTCGCAATTTACTGTGTCGTATTCCGTAGAGGAAATAAATACAAAGGCCGATCGCGAGCCAGACAAAGAAGCGTATCCATGTTTCGATTGGCAGACTCAGCATCAGCACGAAGCAAAAAATTACGCCCAGAACCGGGAACAATGGAACTAAAGGCACACGGAATGGGCGCGGACGAGTGGCATCTTTGCGCCGTAAGATAATCACACCGAGGCAAACGAGGAGAAAGGCGAAAAGCGTTCCGATGTTTGTGAGATCGGCGAGCGAGCCGATGTCGGTCAACATCGCGACGCCACCAACGATGATGCCTGTCCAAATCGTCGTGATGTACGGTGTGCGGAACCGCGGGTGAATTTTCGCAAAATACGGCCACAGCAAACCGTCGCGTGCCATGGCCATGAAGATGCGGGGTTGGCCGAGTTGGAAAACCAGCAGGACGGAAGTAATTCCAGCAAGCGCGCCGGCACTGATAAGTCCTTGCGCCACCCGATGACCGGCGAATGCGGTCGCGACCGCAGCCGGATCCCCAACGTACGTTGTATATATCCGCATCCCGGTGATCACTGCCGCCATCAACACATAGAGCACGGTGCAGATGATGAGGCTTGCAATGATTCCAATCGGCATGTCCCGCTGCGGATTTCTTGCTTCTTCGGCCGTAGTCGACACGGCATCGAATCCGATAAACGCAAAGAAGACGATCGCGGCGCCACTCATAACTCCCCCAAAGCCGCTCGGCAAAAACGGATGCCAATTGTTTGGTTGAACCATGAAGGCGCCGAATGCAATCACGAAAACGACGACTGCGACCTTGATGATGACGATGGTCGTATTGGTCCGCGCGCTCTCACGAATTCCGTAAATCAAGAGCGCGGTCACCGCAGCGACGATGAGAAGCGCCGGGAGATTCACGGCAATCGGCTGCCCGGCAATGACTGGCAGCGTCGTGGAAGAATAATTTGTGAGTGCGTCGCCGCCGGTCGCGACTATACCGCTAGCAGTCCGGTAATCATTTACCAGCCAGAGCGGAAATTTCAGGCCAAAGAGGCTGCCGCACAATCTTACGAAATAGCCCGACCAACCGACTGCAACCGCCATGTTCCCGACCGCGTATTCAAGAATAAGATCCCAACCGATGATCCACGCGACGATCTCACCGAGTGTCGCATAGGAATAGGTGTAAGCAGAGCCTGACACTGGAATCATAGAGGCAAGCTCGGCGTAGCAAAGGGCCGCGAATCCGCACGCGATCGCGGCCACTACAAACGAAAGCATAACAGCCGGGCCAGCACCCGGCCGACCAAATACCAAGGGCGCGTGCGTGATCCAGGACTGAAAGAAATTCAGGACCGGCGTTTTCCAAATGGAGCCGATGGCGTGCGCCTGCTCGCCGGCCGCCGCCGTTCCCGCCAGAGCAAAAATTCCAGTGCCGATGATGGCGCCAATGCCGATGCAGGTAAGAGCGAACGGCCCGAGTGCGCGCTTCAGCTGGCGCTCAGGCGCGGCCGCCTCCGCCATCAAATGCTCCGGGCTTTTGGTTCTTAGGAGTTGAGACGCCACTCGGTTTACTGGTTAGGCCGATCCATCGCGATTGGGTGCGCATCGTGGCATCACGCCGGGCACGCGGTCAATCTTAACTTTTGGCCTCGATTTCTGATTCATGCGACCGACGCATGGAAAACATTCTAAATAGACGTTCTGAGCGCATCTTCGTAGTCTGGCGAGGGAATGTCGGACGAAACGACCAAGTCTATCCTGCGCGACGCCGCGACCTCGTCCGTCGAAGAACCGGGGCGAAAGCATTTCTTTCGTTCGGAAAATCGAGAGCGCCCGCCGCTGACTCGCTGCGAAAATTGCGGCACGCAATTAAGCGGCAAGTATTGTTCGGTCTGCGGGCAACCAGCGATCGACTATCGTCGCTCCTTTCGGCACGTCATTGTCGATGTCCTAGACTCGTTCCTTAATTGGGACTCAAAATTTTTCGCCACGATTGGGCTGCTCATCGCAAGACCGTGGCGGCTAACGAACGAATTTCTCGCTGGTAAGCGTGTCCGTTATGTGCATCCGGCGCGGCTTTATTTGCTCGCCAGCATTTTATTTTTTTTCGCCGTCACCTACTGGGTGAAATCAGCCCACCTGCATCCAAAAACCTTGACGCCGGGAGCGCGGGCCGAGATCGAGGTCGAGCTTGATAAGGAAAAACTCACACCCGAGCAACGGGCTAACGTTGAAAAGGCGTTGAAGATTCTGCCTCCGGAGACAACGGGCAAAATCGAACGGGCTATCAAGCCCAAGGAAACGCCCACCGAGACTCCCAAGACGGAAAACGCAACGGACAAAGAGCTTGAAGCAAAGAAGCCCGATCGCCCGGTTGTGGAGTTTGGGAAGGATTCCGCATCGTCTGCCAATGGATTTGAGAAATGGATTGAGGGCCATGCCAAACAAAAGCTCGGTGAGCACGGAACGAACCTTCAGTTGTTCCTTATCACCATGATCAGCAATCTCCCTTACATGGTGCTCTGCTGCATCCCGCTCTTCGCCTTCGTCCTCAAAATTCTTTATCTGCGCAAACGCGTTTTTTATATCGACCATCTCGTCTACGCTCTCCACATCCACACGTTCGCCTATCTCGCGATCATGTTGATCGTGCTCGCTACTATGGGATTGAATCGGACCGTGTCTGGCCTTCTGGCCGGATGGATTGTGGGAGTTCTCTGGGCGATCTTCGCCGTGCAAATTTTTCTCTCGATCCGCCGGGTTTATCGACAGGACTGGTTTATGACCGTTTTCAAATTTTTCGTTGGCGGATTCGTTTATCTGATAGTCCTTTCCGTCGCGCTGGCTGCGACCTTCTTCATTACGCTTGCAATGCCATGAAAGAAATACTCGCTCTTGCTTTCGTCTTGATCACTTCCACCATCGCAGCATTTGCTGGGGAGCATCGCATCGCTTTCGAGCGCAGCGACGCTGTTTACGTCGCTAATCTTGATGGCACGGCCGAGAAAAAAATTGCCGATGGAATTTTTCCCGCAATTTCGCCCGACGGCACGCAGGTCGCATTTAACACCGTGGAAAAAACGAGCGACACGACTTACATCCGTCACATCGCCGTCACGGATGTCGCCACTAGCAAGACCACAGTTTTCAAGGATGTTCCGAGCAACAACAGCTATTACCCGACGTGGTCCCCGGACGGAAAGCGCATCCTATTTACGCTGCGTCAAAATGAGGTCTGGGACCTTGGCCTCATCAACTCAGATGGAACTGACTTTCGTGTTCTGAAGAAAGGCGCGCAGGACGAGGTCACCCGTTATTCGCCGATTTGGGCGCGCGATGGTCAGTCGGTTTTTTGTCAGGATATGACAAACATTTACCGGCTTGGACTTGATGGCGCTGTCCTAGCGCAATGGAAGATCGGCAAAATTATTCCAAATGGCGACATGAGCAGCGATGGTCGAATCGATGTCTCACCAAATGGGAAACGTCTGCTTCTCGGCATCGATATGAGCGAGGAATCCAACCGCAAAGACTGGGACGGACCGGTGCCGGCGTTGTGGTCCTTCGATCTCGATTCGCAGCAGGCGGTCAGAATTACTCCCAAAAAGCTGTTCGGCTGGGATGGTTGTTGGGTCGATAACGACAACATTCTTTTTCTCAGTCGCGCGCCCGGCGAAAAGAACGACTCCATTTATCGAATGTCTGCCGACGGAAAAAATTTGAAACGCCGATCAAGAAGGGGCATTTCGCGTCTGTCAGCGCGCCCTAATTTGCACCTATGAAACTGCTCGCGATCGCTATCTTCCTTTGCCTCGCATTTTCCGCGCCCAGCCATGCGGCGCAGCGCAAAATCGCGTATGAACACCGCGAAAACATCTTCGTTGCTGACACCGATGGCACGCACCAGAAGAAAATTGCCACCGGTGCGTTGCCTGAAATTTCGCCGGACGGCACACGCGTCGCATTCAACACCGAAGCCGACGCAAAGGCACGACCCGGCCCCGAACGCCACATCGCAGTTGCCGATGTCGCCAGCGGCAAAGTCACGGTTCTAAAAGATATTCCGAGCGACAA
>QHON01000167.1:0-28819 GCA_003218815.1 Verrucomicrobiota bacterium | reverse complement strand
AACGCCGACGGATCAGGGTTCCGCTTTGTGAAAAATGCCGCATTAAAGAACGACGCTTTCGGCGCGCCGGAATGGGCTCGAGACGGCAAATCAATTTTTTGTCACGATCTCGACAACATTTACCAGATCGATTTGGACGGAAACGTTCTTAAGAAATGGGAGCTCTCGACGATTCTGACTGATGCGAGCATGAACGGCGGCGATCGACTTAGCGTTTCGCCGGACGGCAAGGTGCTGCTAATGGATGTCGATTGCGGTTCCGAGCATGAGCGTAAAAACTGGGACGGTCCGCAGCCAGCGATCGAGAAATTCGATGTCGCGAGCGAAAAGGCAGTTCGTGTCACGGGCAAGGATGACTTCGTATGGGAGCCGTTTTGGCTGAGCAACGAAGAATTTCTTTGCATCCTCCAGAAGGAAAATGAAAACGAGCCGTCGCTTTACCGCATGCCGCTTACGGGCAAGAACCCAAAACTGCTCGCGAAACATGCGCGGACGCCCAGTGTGAGTGCGCCGTAATTGCGCGGTGCGATTCAGCGCAGCAGCTCCTTCGCCTTCGCCAGCGCTTTGCCGATTTCATTGGTGTCCGTGCCGCCGCCCTGTGCGCTCTCCGGCCGACCACCACCTTTGCCACCAACGATCGGCGCGATCTCTTGAATAATCTTGTTGGCCTGAAATTTCAGCGTCAGATCTTTTGGAACCGCAACAATCAAAGAGACACGCCCATTTGCCACGCCAGCAAGAAAAATTGGGCCATTAAATTTTGTCTTGAGAGCGTCCGCCACCGCGCCCAGCAACTTACCATCGGCATTCGGGATCTCAGACACGCATGAATCGCTTCCTGCCTGCGACGCCGCGACTCCATTTGCGATGGCGGCCGCACGACTCTGCAGATCGGCCTCCGCAGCTTTGGCAGTTCGCTTTTCCCAATCGTGAACCTCGGTTTCAAGTTTCTCAAGATGCGCCGCACGCGCGTCGATCTGTTTCAGCATTTCAGGCGTCTCCACCATGTTTTCAAAAGGAGGCAACCGGGCAACGTCAGGCTTCTTCCGCGCTAAGGTTTCAAACTTCTGTTGTTGACGCGTAGCTTCCTGGTCTGTCCACGCACGCGCTGCGTCGCCCGCAACCGCTTCGATCCGCCGGATTCCCGCCGCAATCGCTTCTTCCTTTACGATCCGGAACGGACCTATCTCACTCGTCGACCTTACGTGGGTGCCACCGCACAGTTCCATTGAGTAACCATTGAGAGCGCGCGGCGTTCCGCCGACTTGCAGGACGCGCACTGTGTCGCCGTATTTCTCGCCGAAAAACTGGATAATGTTCTTTCGCTTCCTGGCCTCTGCGTACGGAATTTCAGTCCATGAAACTGCCGCGTTCTCAGCGATTTTTTCATTCACCAATTTTTCGACATCGTGGACTTGCTGCTTCGTTAGAGCCGCGCTTGAAAAGTCGAACGTTAGTTTGTCCGGTCCGACATAGCTCCCTTTTTGTGCCGCATCGCGTGAAACAATCTCGTGCAACACCCAATGCAGAAGATGCGTAACTGTGTGATGCGCCTGAATCGATCTACGTCGATCGACATCGACCGCTACACGCACCGCTTCTCCCGGCTCGGGTGCTCGACCCTCCAGAAGCCTCGCACGATGAACAAAAGCATCGCCGCGCTTCTGTGTGTCGATCACTCGAAGCTGACCAACTTCCGTGCGGTCATGTCCCGGCACGTGCAGCAACCCGTGGTCGCCAACTTGTCCACCCATTTCGGCGTAAAACGGCGTTTGATCGAGAACGACGTTTAACTCCTCTGCCTTCGTTCCCGGCAGCACAGTTTCGACAACTGCTTCGGCCTCAAGAAAATCGTACCCGAGAAATTTCGTCGGTGCGGCTTTTAGTTCCCTGTCTTCGACGTGGATTTTTTCTTTTTTCTGTGCCTTGCGTGCGCGCGCGCGCTGTTCTTCCATCAATTTCTCGAAGCTGGTAACATCGACCGTAAACCCCCGTTCTCGGGCCATGAGTTCCGTTAAATCGAGCGGGAAGCCGTACGTGTCGTAAAGCTTGAACGCAAACCGTCCTGGCATGATCACCCATCCGCCAAGCGGAGCGACTTTCGGAACGTCACGTTCAAGCGCTTTCATCATTTCGTTAAACTCTTCGATGCCTTTGTCCAAAGTTTTGTTAAATGACTCTTCTTCGCGGCGAATTGTTTCTTCGATCGCTTTTTGTTTTGAGCGGACTTCGGGGAAGACGTCGCCCATCGTTCGTGCGACAACGTCGACAAGTTGGAAAAAGAATGGTTCCTGGAATCCGAGCGTGCGGCCATAGCGGATGGCTCGCCGCAGAACACGGCGCAAGACGTAGCCACGGCCCTCATTGGAAGGAATGATTCCGTCGGCGATCGCAAAGCTCAGCGTGCGGATGTGATCGGCGATGACGCGAAACGCGATGTCGATCTTTTCCTGGTCTGGATCGTTTGTAGGGCGGCTACGGCTGCCCCCCTCTATGTCCGGCAAGCGATGCGCTTGCCCTACAACCGGAATCGTTGATCCGTATTTTTTGCCGCTGAGTTTTTCCAGCTGGTCGAAAATTGGACGGAAAATATCGGTCTCGTAGTTGGAGATCGTTCCCGCAAAATCGGTGAGATTCTTCGTGCCTTGAACAATCGCGGTAACGCGCTCGAAACCCATCCCGGTATCGACGTGACGCTGTGGCAAGAGAGTCAGGGTGTTGTCAGGATTCGCGTTGAACTGAATGAAAACCAGATTCCAAATCTCGATGCAGCGCGGGTCTTCTTTATTGACCAACGCGCCACGGGTATCCCCGTCCGGGGTAAGATCGACATGTAATTCCGAGCATGCTCCGCACGGGCCGGTGTCGCCCATCATCCAGAAATTGTCTGCTTTTCCACCGCTGAGGACGTGGATTGCAGGATCGAGATCGGCATCCTGAAATAACCTCGTCCAGTGATCGTACGCTTCCTGGTCAAACTCGCTCGGTTCGCGGAGTCCAGGTTTGTAAACCGTCGCGTAAAGCCGTTGGGCCGGAAATTTCCAGCGACCAACTACGAGTTCCCACGCCCAGTCGATCGCCTCCTTTTTGAAGTAATCGCCGAAGCTCCAATTGCCGAGCATCTCGAAAAAAGTGTGATGATAGGTATCCAGCCCGACATCTTCGAGGTCATTATGTTTGCCGCCGGCGCGGATGCATTTCTGGGTGTCGGCCACACGCGCCGGAGTCCATGAAGGTTTCTGCTGTCCAAGGAAGATCGGCACGAACTGGTTCATGCCGGCGTTGGTGAAAAGCAGATTTGGCGCGTCGGGCAGCAGTGACGACGAGGGCACAATGCTGTGTTGTTTCTCGCGAAAGAAATCGAGAAAGGATTGGCGGATTTCGGCCGAGGTCATGATGTCGATCTAACGATCAAATTGCCGGAGAGGCCAAAGATTTCCAAATGGAAATCTCGTGGCGCGCTTTCATGCGCCGCGGGCTATCGATCCGCAGAAAACAAAAACCCGGGCCAGAAAAAAGTGCGGTTCGCTCGCACTGACGTCATTCACGTCGTCTGATCTCTACCTTTTGTCTTCGTCGAGCTTTGCTTTGACCGCCGCTTCGATTTCTTCGTAGAGTGCCTTGTCGTTCTTCAGCGCTTCCTTCGCCGCATCGCGACCCTGGGCGAGCTGGGTGCCTTTATAGTTCAGCCAGGAACCGCGTTTTTCGATGATTTGTTTTTCCAACGCAACATCGAGAAGTGCGCCGGTCGATGAAATTCCCTCGTTGTACATGATGTCGAATTCCGCTTCAGTAAACGGGGGCGCCACCTTGTTTTTCACAATCTTGATCCGGGTGCGGTTTCCCGTGACAACACCGTCTGTCTGCTTGATCGCGCCGATGCGGCGAATATCGACGCGGACGCTGGCGTAAAATTTCAACGCCCTGCCACCCGGCGTCGTTTCCGGGTTGCCGAACATGACACCTATTTTTTCACGAATCTGGTTTGTGAAAACACAGCAGGTTCGCGCTTTTGAAATCAGCGAAGTGAGTTTACGCAAAGCTGCGCTCATGAGTCGTGCTTGTGCCCCTACGGTCGTGTCGCCGATCTCGCCTTCCAGTTCCGCCTTTGTGACTAGCGCGGCGACCGAATCGACCACAATCACGTCGAGAGCGTTGGAACGCACGAGAGTTTCGCAAATCCGGAGCGCTTCCTCGCCGGAGCTCGGCTGGGAAACGAGGAGATCGTCAAGATCGACGCCGAGTCTTTTCGCGTATGCCGGATCGAGCGCATGTTCGACATCGATGAACGCGGCAAGACCGCCGTGCTTTTGAGCTTGGGCTATGACCGTGAGTGTAAGCGTGGTTTTCCCGGAAGACTCCGGGCCAAACACCTCGACAACCCTCCCTCGTGGAAATCCGCCAACGCCAAGAGCGCGATCGATCAGAATGTTGCCGGTGGGGATGACGTCGATATCGACAATCTTTTCGTCCCCAAGGCGCATGATCGCACCGTCGCCGTAATCTTTCGCGATTTGCTGAATCGCCAGATCGAGATTTTTATTTCGCGCGACGGTGAGTCTGTCTGCGCTGGTCTTCTCTTCAGTTTTCGTCGCCATATCGAGGTAACTGTAATTACTTCTCCGCAGACGGTTCGCCAAGCGGAAAAAGCTTCGCTAGGAAATCAAAAGGCCGCGAACTTAAAGTCCGCGGCCTTCGATTTCCAGAAAACTGGATCTCAAGAAACAGCGATTTTGCGCGGTTTGACGTGTTCTGCCTTCGGGAGAGTCAAAGTGATGACACCTTGATCGATTTTCGCGCCGATCTTGTCCGCATCGATCGATGGATCGAGCTCAAAGGTGCGCCGATAGTTCTCCGGGCGCGATTCCCGATGAATCAACTTGCCTTCCAAGCCTGGACGAGAACGTCGCCCAACAATTGTTAGCTCGTTGTTCTCGACCGAAATCTCGAGGCCATCTTTGTTTACCCCAGGCATCTCGACTTCGAGTGTATAGCCATCTCCAGCCTCGACCACGCTGCCAGATGGCGTAATGAACTGTTCGCTCTGCCCGCGCTCATTATCGCGATTTTCACGGACCAATGTGTTCATAATTAATTTCCTTTCGCTTTTCAGAAATTTCCAGCGGTTCCTACACGCGCCGGAGATTGATTTACTTGACCTCAATTTGCTTCGGCTTTGCTTCCTCGGCCTTCGGTAGTGTCACGGTAAGGATTCCATCCCGGTAGCTTGCGCTGATCTTGTCTGCATCCACGCGGGTCGGAAGCGTAACGCTTCGCCGGAATCTTCCGATATAACGCTCGGTGCGCTCCGCTTTTTCACCGTTCGAAGTCTGGCTTTTTCGCTCCCCGCTGATTGTCAACGTCCCGTCGCGCAGAGAAATGTCTATATCCTCCTTCTTCATTCCGGGCAGTTCGACAACAGCAACGACGTTGTCCTTGTCTTGGTAAAGATCGAGTGCCGGTGACCAGCCACCAAAGAGCTGTCCCTGACGCGCAAAGCTCGACCAAAACGGCAATTCGAAGAGCGAATTGAGATCATCCCTCAGACTGCTCCACCGATCCAGCGGGGGCCACGCCATCACTTCTGGGCTTTGATAACGAATTAGACTCATAGTTTAAACATTCCTTTCTAGGTTTTCTTGCCGCGTTCTTACAAGCTGCACTCATGCCAGAAAATATTGGTTTACGCGCATTGTCGTAAGTGGCAGCACCCGAAGTAATTATCGTAAAATGGTACGGTCCCTTCCCTGAATACATGTGTTGATTTGACACAATATTTTTGGCACTTGGCCCGGAAAAAATGTGACATATTTGCGCAATCGAGCGTGTAAAGCCGTTGCCGTACCGGACACACGCAACTATTGATTTTGCCGTGACAATAAGGGCACAACGAGATGAGCGATTTATGCGCGCGGCGCTGAAAGAAGCGGAAAAAGCGCAAGGACAGACGAGTCCTAATCCGGCCGTCGGCGCGGTTCTTGTAATTGATAGTCGGATTGTGGCAAGAGGCCACCATCGAGGAGCAGGCCATGACCACGCTGAAATCGAATGCCTTCGCAACTTCACCGACGACGTGCCTGCTCGCGCTACGCTTTACGTTACTCTGGAGCCCTGCTCCACGGTTGGTCTCACGGCCCCCTGCACGACTGCGATCATTAAAGCCGGCGTAAAAAACGTTGTTGTCGGGACGACGGACGTAAATCCTCGTCACTTTGGGAGAGGCATTACGCAACTACGAAATGCGGAGGTGAACGTTCGTGATGGTATTTTGGCCGAGAAGTGCGCGCGTCTTAACGAAGGTTTCAATAAATGGATTGTCACCGGACGACCGTTTGTAATCGCAAAATGCGGCATGAGCCTCGATGGTCGATTAACGCGGCACCCGGGTGAGCCTCGGTGGATTACGGGCTTTGGTGCGCGTCGTGACGCGCACCAGCTTCGCTCTCACGTGGATGCAGTTGTCGTTGGTGCGGAAACGGTTCGGCTGGATAATCCACGGTTGACGGTGCGTGGTAAGCGGCACGCCAAACAGCCTTGGCGGGTCGTGCTAACCCGCTCAGGCAATCTGCCGCCGAAAGCTCGTTTATTTTCGGATCGACGAGCCGCACGAACGTTGGTGTACAAGCGCAAGGATCTGGTTGTTGTGTTAGAAGACTTAGGAAAAAGAAATGTGACAAGTGTGTTGATCGAGGGCGGCGGTGAAGTGCTTGGCCAAGCACTGGATGCGCATTTGATTGATAAAGTTCAACTTTACCTGGGTCCAATTTTGACAGGAGGACCCATAATCGCGTTTTCAGGCCGGGGAGCCAATGCTACGCAGACGGCAATTCACCTCGACGCCGTCTCCTACCGACGGATTGGTCAAAGCGTTTGCGTCACAGGTTATCTTAAAGCCAAAGAAATTTAGAAACTCCTCGTGGCGCCTATTGTTTAATAAGTGGGAGGTAAATTATATGAATTGGAAGAAACTTCTCTTAATTGGGTTGGTGGCAAGTGGATTTGCTTTTGCAGCGACGCCCCGTTCGGACGCGGGTGTGTCGTTCGGGATCGGATTTGGCCCGGGCTACTATGGCTATCCAGCCTACTACGGATATGGGTATTATCCGTATGGGTACTATCGACCATACCCGTACTATTATAGCTACTACGGGGGGCCGACATTCTATTGGTCCGGCGGCCATCGAGTCTATTACCGCCACCACCATCGTCACCATTACTACCATCGGTACTAAGCTGACGTAGACGATTAAATCCGCTGAGCTGGCTCGGAATGCGAGCCAGCTCTTTTTTTATATTTTTATGACCAAGAGCCAGGCTTGTGCGCCCACATTATCGGAACCTTCGGGGTAAACTCCCTTACTTGCGAGATTTTGGCGACTCCGTAGGTTTCGCTGTTGCGGTGCCGTTCGATTGCGGAGGTTGGAATTCTTTTTTTAACTGTTGAATCAAAGCTGGCAGTTGCTGCTGCCGCTCAGTCTGGATTTGCTGCCGGAGCCCTTGTTCGATTTTGCGGCGCTCTTGAATGTAGCGGGATTCAAACAAATCACGCCTTTCCGGGTCCAGCAGGAGCCCGGAGTCGTGTAGGGCGGCCTCAGTTTCGCGTCTGATGCGCTCTCGTCGCAAGTTCTCTCGCTCGCGCATGATCTGGCGCTCCTGGGGACTCATCCGCATCCAACGCTCGGCATTTCGCCGGAAAATTTGACGATCCGCCGGCGGAAGCGAAAACCACCGCTCACGCACACTCTGTACCGGCGGGTGGCGGGCAGGTCCAGCCCCAGGGCCTGGACCTACTGGCCTTCGCCCATTAGTCCGCTGCGGCTGCGCTTGTGCCAAAGCGCAGGACGAGGCGAAGATCGATAAAATAATGATTATCTTTACAAAGTTGGCTTTTCGTCCCACAGGCTGTTTTCATCCAAAGCGATCAATTCATCCAGATCAGCGACAACTTCGTAATCTTGTGGATCGATTTTTGCCACCACATCTGGCTCTCCCTCGGAGGTCTTCTGTGACACAGGATGATAAATGGCGATTGCCGTCGCCATGAGGGCAATTGCCACAGCAGATGCCGGGATGACTCTGCGCAAGCCAAACCATTTTCGCATCCGCTCAGAGCGGCTTCCGTCTTGCCGGACTTGTCTCACAATATTACGGGCAAAAAATGGAGAAAGCTCGGGCTCGGCCGGATGGCCGAGAAGGTCCCACAATTCCTGGTCATCTTCACGGTTCATAATTCTCTCCGTGAATTGAACTGATTGCAGCTCTGAAAGTTGCGCTCGGAAAGAACTCCCAGAGTGCTATTACAGTTCGGGCGCCTCGAGGAAACCTTCGAGCTGCCGGATACGGGTCGGATGGCGCATTTTTCGCAGCGCTTTCGCTTCGATTTGGCGAATGCGCTCCCGCGTGACCTGAAACTGCCGGCCTACTTCCTCGAGCGTTCGGCTGTATCCATCGACCAACCCAAACCGTTGCTCGAGCACTTGCCGCTCGCGTTCAGTCAGGGTCTCGAGGACATCCTTGATCTTCTCCTTCAACAAAACGATGGCAGTCATATCGCTCGGGTTTTCGGCGCCTTTGTCCTCGATAAAGTCGCCAAAATTGGTCTCTTCGCTCTCGCCCACGGGCGATTGGAGCGAGATCGGTTGTTGTGCCATCTTCAAGACCGCGCGGACGCGATCCACCGGTAATAGTACCTCCTCCGCTACCTCGTCCGGCGTAGGCTCGCGACCATATTCCTGGACGAGCTGTTTTTGCACACGCATCAATTTGTTGATCGTCTCAATCATGTGAACGGGAATCCGGATGGTGCGCGCCTGATCGGCGATCGATCGTGTGATGGCCTGGCGGATCCACCAGGTCGCGTAGGTGGAAAATTTGTAGCCGCGCCGATATTCGAACTTCTCGACCGCCTTCATCAGTCCCATGTTTCCTTCCTGGATTAAATCGAGAAACGAGAGACCGCGGTTGGTGTATTTTTTTGCGATCGAAATAACAAGGCGCAAGTTGGCTTCGACCATTTCGGTCTTGGCTCGCAATGCCTGGCGCATCCAACCTTTGAGCGCCTGATACTGCTCGGCATATTCACCAAGCGAAAGCCACAAGTTCTTTTCCGACTCGCGTACTCTGTTCCCGAGTTGTAAACGTTTTTTCTTCTCGCGCGGACGCTTCGCTAACTCGGTCTGAAGATAGAGCGACGTGTGGTAGGCCTCATCCGCCAGGTGAACAAATTCTTCTGTAACTTTTTGTTTGAAATAGAAATGGGGGTAAAACCTTTGCAGCGAAGCTATCGCTCTTTGCACAGATCTGAGCTTCTTGGATCGTTTTTTGGAAGAGTTGCGTGAGAGTTGGCAGTATTGTTGAGCAATCGAGGCGCTCAATTGTTCCACTTGTTTGCACAAGCGCGGAAGCTTCTTCATGTAGCGTTCCCGGCTCTCGATTTTTTTGTCGAGAATGACCCGATCAAATCTTTCGCGGCCTTCGGCGAGTTTCCCAGCTAGATCAAGGTGGGCCCGCGCAATAAAGCCGAACCGATTGATGTGCTTTTGCACCATATTTTCGGCTTCCTCAATGCGTTTGGAAATTTCCACTTCCTGCTCTCGGGTCAGGAGAGGGACTTGGCCCATTTGCTTGAGATACATCCGCACCGGATCGTCGAGAATATCGAGCTTGGCTTCGGGTTTCTCTTCCTCTTCTTCCTCTTCCTCCGCGTCTTTTTTCCCGTCCTTATACCGATCGACCTCCGAAGCCTCGATAATGTCGATCTCCATGCGGCGCAGTCGCGTCAGAATGAGATCCAGCTCGTCAGCATCCGTGATCCCTTCGGGCAACGCCTCATTCAGATCGTCAAATGTGAGATAACCTTGTTCTTTCGCCAGTTTAATCAATTCGCGAATGCGGGCCTGGATTTCAATCGCCGAATGCAGATGTGCCACCGTCACTTCGCTCGGCGGTTTCGGCCGCGGTTTGCCATTGCGTCGCCGTCCTTGAGCGAGAACGATAGGCTTGGGCCTGAACGCGGCAATTTTTGGTTGTTGCTTCAGGCTGCGCCGGAGAGCGGAAGTCTTTGTTATTGAACGACGGCGAAGCTGTTTCGTCTTAAGTCGTCGCGACGACGACCGTCGAATGCCTCCCTTTCGTTTCGAATGCCTGGCCAAGATTGTGCGGTTAAGGATTTGACTGAGACTTTCGATCTACCGTCCGGGATCGACAACTAATTGTCGGCCGCGCGGGCAGGCTCGAAAAGCTCGTGGAGCTGCTCTTGCAGGTCAAGGATTTGTTTCTGCAAATTCACTACGTCGCCGGTGCTGAGCTGCGGAAGTTTTATTCGGTTCTTCGCCACTTCGAGCTGGCGGCGCAACACGGTTTGCCGAATCCCGAGCCACCACTTCCCCACCATCGTTCCGGCATTAGGCGGCACTTTTTGCAGCAACCATGAAGAAACCAGTCCCTCGTCTGCCGGGGAGAGAGTGGCCATAAAAGCGTTGAGCGAGGCTGCGTCAGGTAGGCGCAAATCGCTGTCGAGAATGCGGATCAGAATTTCCGCATCTGGTAATTGCTCTAGAATCTCGCGCCAGTTCTGCCCGCGAAGAAATTCTCGCGCGGTCTCATCTCGCAACGCCAGGAGGCAAAGCATTGCGACGTCATGGCGCGGGCTTGGAGAAGCCTGAGAGCGCGGAGGTTCCGACGCAGAAACCTGTTCGCGTCTTTGTTTTGGCAGGAGCGTTTCAAAATCCGTATTAGAGATACCAAGCCGCGCGCTCGATTTGCTCACAATCTCGCCGCGTAAAAAGGGGTCGTGAATCCGCGAGATTGTTTCAGCCATTTTTCGCGCAAGCTGCATCTTCGCGCCTAGCGAATTCAAGTCAGTTATTGCAACTTCGCGCTCGATCCAATAGTCAAAGAAATCGGGTGCCGTCGAGACGCGTCTCTCAAATTTCTCTTTCCCTTCCCGCCGAACGAGCGAGTCAGGATCTTCACCGGCGGGTATCTCCGCAACCCGCACGATCAAATCGTTTTGAAGTAGAGCATCGAGAGACCGCTCGGCCGCCTTTTGTCCTGCTGCGTCAGCGTCAAAGCAAAGAACCACCTCGCTTACAAAGCGCTTCAAAATCCGCGCCTGATCCTCCGTAAACGCGGTCCCTTGCGGTGCGACTACATTCGTGATTCCTGCTTCGAACAAGCTGATCAAATCAAGCTGGCCCTCACACACGACCGCGTAAGTCGCTTCGATCAGCGAACGCTTGGTCTTGTCGAGACCAAAAAGGATCTTGCCTTTTCGAAAAAGCGGCGTCTCAGGCGAATTCAAGTATTTCGCCGCTCCGTCTTCGTCTTTCAGAAGGCGACCGCTGAACGCGATCACTTCGCCGATGTCGTTGCAGATCGGAAACATAATTCGCCCACGAAAGCGATCGTATGATGTGTGACCAGGCATCCCATCTGCATCGTCTTTTGTTTTGACCAGGCCGCTTGCGATGAGATCTCGTGCGTTATAACCGCGTCCGCGGGCCCAGCTGCCAAACGCGTCCCATTCTTCGAGCGCATAACCGAGCTGCCATCGTTTCGCGATCCCTGCCGTGATTCCGCGTTTTTTCAAATATTTCCGCGCTGGCTCCGCGAATTCCCTCTTCATCAGATTCTCGTGAAACCATGCGGCAGCTTCCCCATGCAGCTGCAACAAGATGTGGCGAGCTTCGACTTGTTGATCGTCCGCTCCGCCGGGCCCCCGTTTTTCGATCGCCGGGATGCCGACGCGCGCCGCGAGTTTGCGTACGGCTGAAGGAAAATCGACGTGCTCGTAATCCATCACAAAACGAAAGACACTTCCGCCCACGCCGCATCCAAAGCAGTGGAAGGTTTGTCGCTGCGGGCTCACATGGAATGAAGGCGTTTTCTCCTGATGAAATGGGCAAAGCGCCTTAAAATTCGCTCCCGCTCGTTTGAGCGGAAAATAGGAGCTGATCACCTCGACGATATCGTTCGCCGCAGCAATTTGTTCGATAGTTTCAGATGGGATAGTTCCCATGAGATGTCGGATTTTTCGCTCGTTTGGTTTCGGAAGCGATGTCAAACTTACGCAGTGCGTGGTCGCTTTCCAAATATGAGAAAATTATTGCCGATCTTTGCTTTGATTTGCTGTTTCAGAGCAGCGGAGACCACCCAGGCCCGCGAGGTCATTCATAAAGGCGACGTGGTCGTAGTCCCACTGCGCGGCGAAGTTTCGCCCTCTCTCTTAATGTTTCTCCGTCGCGCCGAGAAAGCAGCTGAAGGTAGCGGCGCCGCGGCGATTATCTTTGAAATGGATACATACGGCGGACGACTCGATAGCGCGGCCGAAATAACAAGTGTGCTTAACCGAGCTACCATTCCCACCTACACGTTTATCAATTCAAACGCGGGGTCTGCTGGTTCGCTGATCGCGCTGGCCACGCAACGGATCTACATGGCGCCAGTGAGCGCGATTGGCGCAGCGGCGCCGGTTTTGCCGACCGGAGAAGACCTTCCAGCCACAGAGCGGGATAAGACCATTTCCTACTGGTCGGCGCTGATCCGCAGCTCTGCCCTTCGCAACGGCCACAATCCCGATGTTGGCGAAGCATTCATGAACAAAGACAGGGAAGTGAAAATCGGGGAACGCGTGATCCATCCGAAGGGAACGCTGCTGACGCTCAACGCGCAGGAGGCAACAGAGCGGATCAACGGAAAACCGCTGCTGGCAGATGGCATCGCTGATTCGATCGCCGATCTAAGGCAAAAAGCGGGACTCAAAGGCAACATTGTTTCGCTCAATCCCAGCGGCTTTGAGCAACTCGCCCTTTGGATCACCGCGCTCGCGCCATTGCTATTGTTGGGCGGAATCATCGGCGCCTATCTCGAATTCAAAATCCCGGGAGCGAGTTTGCCGGGAATTATTTCAGCAATTTGTTTTGCGCTGTTTTTCCTTGGTCATTATCTAGCTGGCCTCGCTGGCTGGGAGGTGGTTGGGCTCTTCGTCTTGGGGATCGTCCTCGTTTTGATCGAAATCCTCTTTTTCGCTCACACCACGATCGTCTTTGGCGTCGTAGGTGTTTTTCTTATGCTAGCGTCATTGCTCTGGGCAATGATCGATCGTTACCCGGGCGAGACATTTTTCCCAACAGGACGGATGCTCGCGATGCCGCTGCTTAATCTATTTATCGCGATTACCGCGGCAGTTATTGTGATCGCGATTATTGCGCGTTTTCTACCGCGTACCGGCCTTTATCGCCGGTTCGCTCTCATGACGTCAAATCCGCCAGGCCCCTCTCTGTCCGGCGTGCCGCGTGAATTTGTTACGGCACTCCCGCTTACGCCCGGAACGCTGGGCACAGCCCTTACGATTTTGCGACCTAGCGGGAAAGCGCGCTTCGGCGATCACGTCGTAGATGTTATTACCAAGGGGGAATTCATTGGGCCGCAAACGCCAATTGCCGTGATTCAGACGGATGGAATGCGAGTCGTCGTGAAGACCGCAGCGGAGCGCTGAACCGCATCTAGCCGCCCGCCACCATTCGCACAAATTCGACGCGATCGCCTTCGGCTAATACTCGTTCCGCCCATTCGTGTCGGCGTAGGGCGAGGCCATTGTGCTCCACCAAAATGGATTTTTGCGGCAACTGGTAGCGTTCCACCAGTTGCGCGACCGTTTCCGCTTCGCGTGCATCCGCCATTTCACCATTTAGTGAAATCGTCACACTCCGCAAAGAGCTTGATCCCAATCTTTCCAAACTGGTTCGAAACCGCGACGCCGAAGTACCTCGGCTATCTCCGCCGGAGAACGCTCGTCGCTGATCTCAAATTGTCCGGTGGCAAGCCGGTCTTCTCCGTCTTGGAAATCAGGGGCAACGATCCGACCGCGGATCGTGCGATGCAGATGTCCGCCGCCTTGTCGAGTATATCCGCCAGGTTCAGTGTGACTGCCGGCACTCATCATGGTCACGCCTAAATAAACAAGTGAGTCGCGGAAGGACGAGCGCTCGCGGGTGCTGAGCACAATTCCCACTTGCGGGAAGGTGATGCGTAACGCACAAACTAATTGTGCCAGTACTCGGTCCGTTAATGAAAAGAGAGGTCGAAAACCCCCCGCAGCGGGTCGTAACCTGGGCAGGCTCACACTGATCTGTGCCTGCCAGCAATGTTTGAGCAAATATTCCAGATGCGCCGCGAGGGCGATCGCTTCTTGCTGCCAGGGAGATAACCCAAAGAGCACACCGATTCCGAGCCGGCGAAATCCTGCGCGGTAACCGCGCTCCGCGCAATCCAGTCGAAAATTAAAGTCGCGCTTCGGTCCGGCAGTATGCATTTCCGCATAGACCGCGCGATTGTAGGTTTCCTGATAAACCACCAATCCTTCCGCGCCAGCATCGACGATCGGCACATAATCGCTTGTTTCCATCGGGCCGACCTCGATCGAAATCGAGGAAAAATCCGGCTCAAGAGCGCGGACGCATTCGGCGAGATAGTCGCGACTGACGAATTTCGGGTGTTCGCCAGCGACCAGAAGGATCTGACGAAAACCCTGCCGACCGAGATGACTCGCTTCGGCGATCACTTCCTCAACATCAAGCGTGACGCGAAGAATTGGGTTATCCCGGGAGAAACCGCAGTAACGACAATTATTGATGCACTCGTTCGAAAGGTAAAGCGGCGCGAAGAGACGCATTGTCCGGCCGAAATTCTGCAGTGTGAGCGCGCGTGATTTTCGCGCCATAGTTTCGAGCTCCTGGTCGGACTTCGAGGCGATCAGATGCTCGAACCGATGGACAAGCGCCGATTTTTTTAGGGCCAAACCGTCCAGAGTTTCGACGAACGACATCAGAATAAGTTCGTGCGTGCGCAAGCGTTCGCAAATGCGAATCGCTCGGGTCGAGAAAACGTATTCTCAAACAACCTTTCGAGCTATTCCTCGAGGGGCGATGAGACTACCGCCCTAGAAAAACAACGGCGGCGTCTGGAACATCCGGACGCCGCCGCCGCAAGTGCAATTGTCGATCTTAGAACGCGAAATTCACCCCGGTCCGCACCATCCCAAAATTATTCTGTGGACCGCTAACAAAGTTCCAGCTGAAGTCACTGATCCAACCGATGTGCGGTGTGACGCGGACTTCCAGACCGCCGCCGACCTGGCCAATTCCCTCCGTCTCAGACTCCGTATGACCAACTGTTTTGAGAATGTCGAAGCCCTCGCCCCCGTTGCTAATAAGCCCACCGGGTCCTGTTACAGCCGTTCCGCCTGGCCCTTCGCGGAACCACTGATTGATCGGCCTCTGGCCGCCGCCAAAGATCGCGCCGCCGGCACCGAAGATGTAAGGTGAGAAGCGTGAGCAGTGGAACGGGTAACGCAGGGTCAATGTACCCAGCACCGCTCCGATGCCCTTGTTCGTGTTGTGAAAGCTGCGATCAAAAATCCCGTCGCTCAAGTCGACGAAGATATTTTCGCGTGCCTGCCGTGCGTCGACGCCCCAGCCTTCAATCCCAACGCCGATATAACGCATGAAGAAGTATTTGACGTCGATACCGCCGCCCCAAGCATGATCGGCTAACATGTAGCGGTCATTTTGCCACTCGTTCCCGGTAAACACGTAAGTGCCCCACAAACCGACGTTAAATTCCCTGTCTGCGTACCATTCCGGGCACGGTGGCGGCAGCGCCACCTGCTTCATCTCCTTTCCGCCATAGGTTTCGGTACCGGCAAAGCCAATCGAGCTGATTGCCGCGATACCCAACAGGCTCAACATTAATTTTTTCATCTTATTTCTCCTTTTGGTTAAGTCTTCCTAACAATGTAACTCCAAACACCTCGGAGCGTTCAAGTCAATAACGAAATTCACTGCTCCTTTGGATGCCTGCGAGTTTGAGTGGACCGTCAAGGATTGCAAGCATTTTTTTAGCCTTTTTTACGCCGGTCAAGCTTTGAGTTCCGCCCCGGTATTGGCATCGGTAATAGTGAACTTTTCGTGATGAAATGTGGGATCACCGCGAAACATCAGCCGCCCAGCGTAGCGACGCTCCAGCTCCACAAGCAATTCTTCGTCTTCCTCTTTCAATCGTTTCAAGACATCCGGATTTAGAATCACACGGATTTCGTGGATGCTGTCCTGGTACTTGCGCATCACGGTATTGAGTGTGCGATGCAATTCCACGCTTGTAGTCATCGAAGTCTTCACGACTCCGTGCCCACCGCAGTAAGGACAATTTTCGTAAATTGTATCGCTCAGACTTTCCTGCGCCCGCTGTCGCGTCATTTCCATTAGACCGAGCGGGGAAATCGGAAGCACGTGAGTTTTGGCCTTGTCACGCTTGAGCCGTTCCTTCATCAGGTTATAGACCATCTGCTGGTCCTTCCGGCTTTTCATGTCGATGAAATCGCCAATGATCAAACCGCCAACATTGCGCAACCGAAGCTGACGCGCGATTTCATCTGCCGCCTCCAGATTTGTCTGCAAAATTGTTTTTTCGACATCGCGCCCACCTTTGTTCCGGCCGGTATTCACATCAATCGCGACCAGGGCTTCGGTCTCGTCAATCACAATATAGCCGCCGCACCTGAGCCAGACTTGCCGATGAAAAGCGTCGTCGATCTGCTTTTGCACGCCGTAACTTTCGAAAATCGGCGTCGCACCATCATAAAAATGAATTCGGTTCCGCGCTCGCCGCGAAATCTGGCCGACCATTTCGTTCATCCGGTTAATCGACTCGCGATCATCGCAGATGACTTCATCGATTTCTTCAGTGAGAAAGTCACGCACAGTCCGTTCAACCAAATCGGGCTCCTCAAAAATTCGGCACGGCGCCGGACGGTCACGAATCACTTGCTCTACTTTCGCCCATTGATCGAGGAGGAAGCGCAGATCCCGAACAAAGTATCGTGTGCGCTGTCCTTCTCCAACAGTGCGGATGATGACGCCGACGCCTTCCGGAATGTCGAGCTCGCGTAAAATTTTGCGAAGGCGATCCCGTTCCTTCGGATTTTCGATTTTACGTGAAATGCCACTGCGATCGCTAAATGGCATCAGGACCAAATAGCGGCCCGCGAAACTGAGATTCGTAGTGACCCGCGGTCCCTTTGTTCCGATTGGCCCTTTGGTCACCTGCACGATTACATCTGAGCCGACCGGATAAATGCTTGGGATATCTTTTGCCGTGATGCGTTTCCGCGGCCGCTTATTGGCCGACCGGTCAATTTCCTCGATACCACTGTCGAGCGCGGCGGGAATGGCGTCCCAAAAATGAAGAAACGCGTTTTTTTCGAAGCCGATGTCGACGAACATCGCCTTCAATCCCATTTCAATGTTCCTGACTTTACCCTTGTAAACGCTGCCGACGATATTGCGCGAGCTTTTACGTTCGACGCTGTATTCCTCCAGGAGACCATTCTCGAGCAATGCGACACGCGACTCGAGTTTTTCCACGCTCAATATGAGTTTGTTGCCAGTCTTGCGGGAAGAAAGGCCTAAAATTTTTCTTACCTTGTCTATCATAAAAGTGAAGAGGTTCAGTCACCAAAAACGCGACCACCGGGAAATTTTGCAGCAAAGTTTCTAATCGAAAGTTCATCGAGTACCACGACGTCGGGTGGGCGGCGGGGGCGGTGGCGCAGGCGCCGGTTGACGGCGCACGCCGAAGAGTCGTTGGAAAAAGTTACGGGGAGCCGGCGTCGCAACCGGAACGGCCCGTGCTACGGGAGCCCGTCGCCTCACTTTTCCTTGTGAGTCTGCTTCAGGCTCTACATCAGGCGCGGCATCCGAACTTGCCATCTGCGCATCGGCATTTTGCGAATCGTCGGCATTTTCTTCGTCGCCACTCGGAACGTTCCCTCCCGCATAATTCACATCCTTAATCATCTGGAACGGATTAGCCTTGTGCGCGGGCGAGAGCCAGGCGACCTGCATATCAAACTTTCCTTCATCCAACGCTAGCGCGCGTTCGATAATGCGTGTCGCGATTGGCCCGGCGACACTGCCACCATGTTCGCCACCTTGCACCATCGCCGCGACGACATATTTGGGATTATCAAAAGGAGCGAAGCAAGCGAACCAGGCGATGGTATCCTTGTGACCGCGATCGGTGGCTTGGGCGGTTCCGGTTTTTCCAGCCACCTGCACATTTTTCAATCGCGCTCTTCCGCCGGTGCCGCCATCTTCATTGACAACTTTCCAAAGGCCTTTGCGCACGAGATCGATCTGTTCTCGCGAAAGCTCACTACGTAAATCTGCTCGCACACGCGGCGTCTGCAGCACCGCGACCTTTCCGTTTTCGTCGAGCGCAGGCGAGCTGTCCTGGTTTAAAACTTTGTCAACAAAGCGCGGATAGTAACAGATTCCGCCGTTAGCAGCTGCCGCATATGCCATCGCCAACTGGAGCGGCGAAACCAGCGTGTAACCCTGTCCGATTGAAACGTTGGCCGTTTGCGCTTGTGACCATCTCTCTTGCGGGTGATGGATTTGCATCCATTCCGGCCCTGGCAAATTGCCTGCTTGTTCGCCCGATAAATGAATGCCCGACTCTTCGCCCAGACCCAACATTTTTCCGACCGTGTCAATCGACTGAATACCGGCGGCGTTGCCGTACTGATAGAAGAAGGAATCACACGAAACCTTAATTGCGTCCATTAACCCGAGCGTGCCGTGGGTGTAATGTTTTTCCGCCACCCAGCACTGAAAAAAGTGGTCGCCGTAACTCACACCGCCCCCACAATTGTACCGTGCCGTCGCAAGATTCCTGCGCAATCCGGCAAGCGACGTGATGAGCTTGAACGTCGATCCAGGTGGCAATGCACTGATGGCTCGATTCACCAGCGGGTCGGCTTCATCTTTTTGAAGCGCCTTCCAGTCTTTCGCTTTGATACTAGGGATAAAAGTGTTCGGGTCGAATGACGGAACCGACGCCATCGCCAGGACGTTGCCGTTATTTGGATCGACAACAACAGCAGCGCCGCGACCCACCATGCGCAACGCCTCTTCGGCGATCGCTTGAACTCGCGCATCAAGCGTGAGAAAAACATTCGCTCCCTGTTTCGGCGGATCTTCGCGCAAAACCCCATCGATCGTTCCCTTCGCGTTGCGTCGCAGGTAACGTACGCCAGGTTTACCACGCAAATATTCATCCATCGATTTCTCGATGTTCGATTTCCCTTCCACATCGCCCTGATAAAATGTGAATTTCTTTGCCTCCTCTCTATTGATATCGTCAGGCGCACCGACGTAACCCAAGAGGTGCGCAGCGAGCGCGCCGTAAACGTAGGAGCGCACTGGTTTGATCGCGATATCTACCCCGGGTAATCCGACATCGTGCTCGGAAAATTTCGCCATCGTCGGAAAATCGATGTCTTTAATGTAGGAAAAGGGAACTTCGGTGTCGTTGCGATAGTGTCTCTGGAGTTTGCCGGCATTGTAATCGCGGGCAAGATCGAGATCGTTGAGGCGTGGGATAATGCCACCGTTAACGATCTTGATAATATCCGGCTCTTTTTGGTCCTTCGGCATCCCGTTGATAGTCGCTCGATATTCGGTTAACGGGGGGGAACCAAACCGGTCGCGATAACCTTTGACCATTTCCGGCAAATAAAAATCGACCTCATAACTCCCCCGGTTTTGGACAAGGGTCAGTCCGTTTCGGTCCTTAATCTCGCCACGCACAGATGGAATCCGGACCGTTGCTTGAGAACTGCCGCGAAGTTGAGCAGTCCATTCGGCGCCATGTGCCACTTGTATCCACCAGAGCCTGAGGCCAAGGGTGCCCATACCCAGCAACATGAGCAGTGCAAGAAATTGGATCCGCAAACGCGAATTGATCCGGCGCCGGTTCATTCGAAACGGCTCCTTTCAGGAAGATACCGGTAAGCCGTGATCCGTCCGAGCCACTGCAGGAACCAAAACAAGATCGGTGCAATTGCCATGGCGAACAGGCCAGGCACGCCGATTTGCCACCAAATTTCGCGGGTAAAAACAAGAGAGCCGCGCCGGAATGTGATCATTAAATATTGCGCCAGAATTATTGACGATGTGCAGACGCCGCTCAGAATGCAATGCACTTCCCAGCGGCCACGGACAAAGAGCGGTCGTAGCCCATGCATGATTCCCGCTAGCATACCGTAAAGCAGTATCGAGGATCCGGTTGAAATTTCAACTTTCCCACCAATCACGTGAACCGTGAGCGCATCGAGAAGGAGGCCAGCGTACAAGGCGAGCGCGAGCATGAGCGGAAACGGCAACGCCATTGCCCCATAAAAAACGATGACGGGCACGATGTAGACGTGCGCGTTGTAGAGCCAGGGCAGCGCCGGGATAAAAAATTCTGCGATCTGAGCGACCAGGACGAGTACCAGCAGAAGAAAAAAGAATATCATTTTCGGCCAGTTACCACGAACACATCCTCTAGATGCGAGAGATCAACCGCTGGCGCGAGTTGCCCTTGCCCATCCAACTCCCGGACCCGGAAATTTTTCACGAGGCCGATCAGCAGCCCGGATGGAAAAACGCCCCCAACCCCTGAAGTATACACTTTCTGTCCAGGTTTTAAGTCAGCTTGCTTTGACAGAAAGTTCAAATTCAAAAGTGGATTCAATCCCGCCGTTACACGTTCGCCAGAGACGATCCCTTGTTCACGGCTTCCCTCCACCGATGCGGCGACTTTGCAGTTTTCATCCGAGACCAAAAGGACGACCGAAATGCTATCGCTCACGGTCGTTGTTTTTCCTATCAAGCCTTCGTCGGTGACCACGGGCATGTCGGTTTCGATACCCTCCTGCTTGCCCCGGTTGATTGTTACGGTGCGCCACCAAGTGGATGAATCACGCGTCACAACTTCGGCCGCTATCAATTTAAAGACTGAGCGCTCGCGATAATTGAGTGCATGGCGCAAACGATTGACCTCATGCTCGACATCGCGCAAACCCTGGTTGGTCGCTCTCAGTGTTCGATTTTCCACCTGCATCGCAGCATTTTCGCGCTCTAATTGTTCGAGCGACTTCAAACCCGTGCGAACTGACGTAATCTGCTTTTGAAGCCCCGAGCCACTGGTCAAGAACGGCGCAAGCAATTGGTAAACTCCGGCCTTAAATTTGCGTGTGCTCTCTGTGCCAAAGCTGAGAAAATATCCCAGAATGGCGCCAAAAATGAGCAGCGCGATGATATTTGTGCGACTCATCCCGATTTCGCCTCGGGCCGCATCGACATTTCCCGGGTTGCGGATCCCGGAATGCACAATCGGCAGCGCTCAAAAGCTGACTTCACCCCGTAATTGCAAACCCCGTCCTGAGCGCAGCGCAGCGAAGTCGAACGGGCCCGCAATCCGGAATTGCTACCGCCACTGGCGATCTGCCGAAGCCACTTGACGCAAAAATTTAAGTTCATTGAGGCATTTGCCAGTCCCCTCCGCAACCGCGCTGAGCGGATCTTCAGCAACATGGACAGGCAAACCTGTTTCCTCGCTCAAAAGCTTGTCGAACCCCCGGAGCAATGCGCCCCCGCCTGCCAGCACGAGCCCACGATCGACCAAGTCTGCCGAAAGCTCAGGCGGACAGCGCTCCAGCGTGATACGGACCGAATCGACGATTGTCGAGATCGGCTCAAGCAGTGCTTCCCGGACTTCCTGCGAAGTGATCATGAGGGTTTTGGGCAATCCCGCGACCAAATCACGCCCTTTGACTTCCACGCTCGTTTCCTTTTCGCTCGGATACGCCGATCCAATTTTAATTTTAATCTCCTCGGCCGTACGCTCGCCCACCATCAAATTGTAAGCACGCTTCATATACTGAACGATCGCTTCATCAAGCTCATCACCGGCTACCCGGACGCTGCGACTAAAAACAATCCCCGAGAGCGAAATGAGCGCCACTTCTGTCGTGCCACCACCAATGTCGATGATCATGTTGCCAGCGGGATCCTGCACCGGAAGTCCCACCCCAATTGCCGCCGCCATCGGTTCTTCGATCAAATAAACCTCGCGCGCGCCAGCATGTGTCGCCGATTCACGCACCGCGCGCTTTTCCACTTCGGTAATCCCGGATGGAACTGCGATAACAACGCGCGGTCTCGCACGGACCCGACGATTGTGGACTTTCGTGATGAAATGTCGCAGCATTGCCTCAGTCACTTCGAAGTCGGCAATTACCCCATCTTTCAGGGGGCGCACCGCAACAATGTTCGCCGGCGTGCGCCCGAGCATTCGCTTCGCTTCGTCACCTACCGCCAGCACTTTGTTTGTGCCGGCTTGCACGGCAACGACTGATGGCTCGCGCAACACGATCCCCTGATCCTTTACGTAAACAAGGGTGTTCGCCGTGCCGAGATCGATGCCGATGTCGCTGGATAACCAGCCGAAAAGTCCGTTAAACATTAATTAGTTTCTAAATTGGCAGATCGTCCAGTCTGGCGGAAGCGCGTCACTTTGTCGATCTTCGCAGCAAAACGTCCGCTGCGAGCGCGATTCGACCGGCTGAAACGCCGTAACATGAAACAGACCCCAGCGGCGTCAAGCTTTAATCGTCAAAGCGTTAGCAGTATCAAACTAAAACCTCTAGTACGTTGTAATCGTGTTAACTCTTCGACATTGAACGTTGTCCCTCCACCATTCAAAGTTCCAACATCAACGCGGCAAAAATTATCGTTGCTCCTTCAATCCTCGCAGCCGATTTCTCGCGATTAGCTGACGAAATCCGACGGGTCGAACAAGCTGGAGCCGACTGGATTCACTGCGATATTATGGATGGACATTTCGTCGATAATATTTCCTTCGGGCCGGCAATTGTCGATTTGGTCCGAAGGAGTACCAAACTCCCAGTCGATGTGCATCTCATGATTGAGCACGCCGATCATTACGTCCGACGCTTTATCAAAGCAGGTGCCAACTCGATTACCGTTCATGTGGAGCGGGAAGCGAAACACGATGTCGCGAAAACCTTGCGCGCGATTCGCGTCGCGGCTTGCCGCCCCGGCCTCACATTAAACCCCGCGACGTCATTTGAATCGGTCGAGCCGTTTCTCGACAAGATCGATATCTTGCTCGTCATGACCGTCCATCCTGGTTTCGGCGGTCAATCGTTCCGGCCCGAGATGATGGAAAAAGTGAAACGCGCACGCGATTGGAAAATGAAGACCGGCGCCAAGCTCGACATCGAAGTTGATGGCGGCATCAATCCCGACACCGCACGCTTGTCGATCCAAAACGGAGCCAATGTCCTTGTTGCAGGCACTTCCATCTTCCGCTCAGAAGATTATGGGGAAGCGATCCGGGAATTGCGCGGCATTAGATAGCGCGTGTCTTCCCGGTCTGCGGAAGGACATTGCGCTGGTTGTTGCCGACCTTGGCGAGAACACGACAGCGATTGTCGATCTTAAGCCGTCTCCGCAGCGACGACCGGCCCAGCTTCTTCGGTCGTCTCGGCCATAACTTCGTCGGTTTGCGTGACGCGCACTACTTCTTCGATAGTCGTTTTGCCTTGCGCGACACGCCGCCAGCCATCCTGTCGCAACGTTTCCATACCTTCGGAAATAGCGCATTGCTTGAGCTCGCCTCCGTCGCGCTTCTGCATGATCAGTTTTCTTAAGGGCTCGGTGACGGAGCAAATCTCGTAAATGGCCGCGCGGCCCTGATAGCCGGTCTGCCGGCATTGATCGCAGCCGGCGCCGCGCCGGAACCGGGCGCCCAGCTCTCGCACAGGAAAACCGATCTCCGCAAGATATTCGCGCGGATAGTCCACCCATTGCACACAATCTGGACAGATCGTGCGCACGAGACGTTGCGCGATGAACGCTTTCACGACCGAAGCGAGGAGAAAAGGCTCCACGTCCATGTCGAGCAAGCGCGTGATCCCGCCGACCGCATCGTTCGTGTGCAAGGTGCTAAAGACGAGATGACCAGTCATGGCCGCGCGGATTGCGATATCTGCCGTTTCGATGTCGCGAATTTCGCCGACCATAACTACATTCGGGTCCTGGCGTAAAATGTGGCGGAGACCTTTTGCAAAGGTGAGATCGATTTCTGGTTTCACATCGATTTGCGAGACTCCGGGAATTCGATATTCGACCGGCTCTTCGATCGTGATGATGCGGCGCTGGACCGAATTAATGCTGCTCAAGAAACAATATAACGATGTCGATTTTCCGCAGCCGGTCGGACCGGTGAGCAAAATGATTCCGTTAGCATGAGCGAGGAGATTGCGAATGACGCGTTCCTGTTTCTTGCTCAGATCGAGACGATCGAAGTTGAATTGCTGTCCACCGCGGCTGAGCAATCGTAAGCTGATGGACTCGCCGTTTACCGTCGGGATAGTGGAAACACGAACATCGATTTCTTGATTATTCCCGTGCAAATTCATGCGGCCATCCTGCGGCAGGCGCCGCTCGGCGATGTCCATGTGCGCCATCACTTTCAGACGCGATATGATGGCCGATTGTAGTAGGCGCAACTGGGGTGGGACGGCGATCTCATGTAAGATTCCATCGATCCGATAACGAATGCGCAAATCGTTCTCCAGCGGCTCAACATGAATGTCAGTCGCGCGCTCCACGATCGCTTCACGAATAATTTGGTTCACGAATTTGACGACGGATGCTTCCGGATCGTCCGCATTCAAATCGGTGCTTGTCTGCGCGTCTTGCAAAACCTCGAAGGCGCGGTTCGTTTTCAGAATTTCATCGAAAGTTTCCGCGCCGATGCCGTAGAGAGTCTTGATTGCGCGCAAGAGTTGTGCACGAGGGACGAGTATCCATTCCGCCGGTTTTTTTAAGAGCTGCGCTGCGAGCTGACGGCCTACTGAGTTAAACAAGTCGTAGGTCGCGAGCACGACGGAATTTTCCTTTGCCTCGATGGGCAGGATGTGATGTTGAAAAACGAAACGGCTCGGTAGAATCGACAACGTCGTCCGGTCAATCTTTTTGGCGTCGAGCGAGACAACTGGCACCCGGAAGAAATTTCCAATCGCGCCGAGGAAGCGTTGCTCGTCCACTTTGCCGGAATCAAGGACCTGGCCCACCCACGAGCCGCCGTTTAGGTTCAATGCGAGTTCTGCGGCCTCCTCGCGCGACTGCACACCGCTTTCGAGAAGCAAATTAATCAGCGATTGACTAACAGCCGAGCTCATGGGCAGTTCAAGGCAAATGCAATGCCCATCGCACCGAATCAGTAAACGTGCCGGTGACGCGTATTGAATAATTCTTCTGAAGACGCGCAATTGCGTTGCCAACTTCTGGAGAGAAGACGCCGTCAATCGGGCCGCAATAATAACCGAGCCGGCGCAACGCGGTCTGCATTGCGCCTACATAACCTGGCTGCATAATCAGTTGCTCCGGAGCCTTAAAATAATAATCGAAACGCCAACGATATCGTGGCGCGAAGTCGGTGGAGTTCACTGTACGTCCCTGATGAAGCAAACCCCATTCATCTCGTTGGGCTAACGGATCGGTTCCGCGAAAAAACGCACAGTCCGACGCCTGCGCCGTAATTGCGCCGAGTCCAAGAATGAGAGTGAGAGCCATCCATTTCATAAACTAACTTTACTACATATCTTTCGCCGCAGGAATATCGGGCGGCGGTAAGGGTAACTGTTTGCCGGTCTCCAGTTTCGGGCAATCCGGGCAATCGTCCTGATCGAGCTCGGGCCCAAAGTGCGTCCTGTCTTCCGATTTTTGGCGCAGCCGATAAAGATCGAGCTTCGTCAGCGTCACCTCTGGACGCATCAGAATGATCAGCTCCGTGCGGAGCTTATCATTCGTAGTACTGCGGAATAGAGCGCCAAGGTATGGAATACGATCGAGAATTGGGATGCCGCGAGTACTCTTGTTCTTGCTCTCTTCAATCAACCCGCCAAGAACAATGGTTGATCCATTTGCCGCGGAAACATTCGTCCGGATGTACCGCGTAATAATATTCGGGATTAGGTTGCCGCCTATTAGGGTGTCGGCCCCGCGGCTGTCGAGCTTCTGTAAAATGTCGAGCGATATCTCCTTCTCGGAATTAATTAGTGGCACCACCTCAAGCTGCAATGCGACCTTCTTGTATTCGATGCTCGATGCGACTGCAGCCACGTTAGTCGTAGTGGTCGCGTTCGTCAGAGTATTTACCGGAATTGGAATCTCCGTCCCTGACGCGATGATGGCCTTTTTGTTGTTACTCGTGAAAACCGTCGGCCGAGAAATCGTTTTGAACCGACCGGTGGACTCAAGCAGATGGACAATCGTGGCGAGATAGTTACCCGCCGCGACATAAATATTCGTCCCACCAGCTACATTCTGAATGATTTGGCTGAAGTTGATCAGATTAGCCGGATCGACAAGTCCTGCGATCGGCGTACCAGAGGGAGCAACACTTGGGATAGGAATCGGCGCTTGGGTGTTAGACAGATTGCGTGAAATCCCCACCAATTTTTTATCGTATTTTGCGAAATAATCGACGCCAAATTCCTCGTTGTTATTGAGTGACAACTGGCCAATGACGGTGCTAAGCGCAACCTGCGGCGCTTTCACGTCCATTTCATCGAGAATCTTTCCTACCTTTACTACGACCTCACGATTGCCCAGTACGATGATCGTGTTCGCGCGCTGATCAGCGATGAGTTTGGCATTGCCAATCGTGACCGCCTTGGGCGAAGTATCAACAGGTTGCGTGGCGAGCTCCTCGGAAATATTCAGCGTACTTCCCGTCGAAGTGGAAGTAGTCGAAGTGCTCGAAACGCCGCCTGTATAAGGATTAGCGACAGTCGCCGACGTCGCCCGCAGTGGTTGGGCTTGCGACGGCGACGGACTCGCGCCTCCTGCTTCCGCGCCGGGTGGGGCTGTCGCGCCTGGCTCCGTCAACGCCTGAACCAGAACCGGAAGAACATCGCCGGCCGAAATGTATCTTAGAGGTCGCGTGACCGGTTTTCCAAACTCAACGTTGGCATCAAACTCACGGATTAATTTGCGAATGAACGGCATGTTGATCGGCCGCGTCACGACATGAATGCGGTTGGTACGGGCGTCGGGCGTGAGTTTGATTTTACCCACTACGACCGCTTCTTCCGATAGGCCGGTCACTCCGCTAATTTCATTTTCAACCGGGACCGGTTGCGGCACGGTGGGAGGCACTCGGACGGAGCGAATTCCAGGCTGGGTCGAGGGTTGACCGCCCTTCTCGAACATATCTTTGAGCATGTCGCAGACTTTGGTCGCGTCAGCCCGTTCGAGCTTGATGAACTCGCTCACCACTTCTGCCGGCGCCACGTCAACTTGCGCAATCACGCTGGCGAGCTGTCGAATGATGTCGGCGTTCTGCGTCACCAAAAGACTCGATGATTTCGGTAAGGCCAGAATATTTATCGAGCCTGCGCTTCCCTGGAAATATGCCATCAACACTTGTTGAAGTTCCTGCGGGTCGGCGTACTGAAGCTTGAACAAAAAGCTGATAACCGGATTACCCGCCGGAATATCCGCCAGGTCAGAAAGAATCGGTACCGCGGCCTTTCGAGGATTCTGACCGGCCCCGACGACTTCGACAATATCCCGGTCTGCCGGAACCACAGAGATTCCGTTCAAGGCGAGGCTCGTCTCGATAATTTTGATCGCCTCCTCGCGAGAAACATCTTTGGTGATGAAAATGTTCACCTTGCCTTGGACAAAATTGTCCATCACCAGCTTCTTGCCTGTGAGCTGTTCGTAAAGATGCAGCACATCGACTACGTCGCTATTTGGAAACTGGAGTCGCACAGTCCCCGGCGCACCGGGAGGTGCCGTCGGATTCGCAGCCGCCGGGGTCGCTGCTGCGAGAGCGGGAAATGGCTCAGGCCGGACAGGAGCAACCTGCGCTGAAATAGCCGTGGCAGCCGCAAGTCCGAGCGCCGCGCTGCAGAAAAGTCGATGCACGATGTTATTTATGATGAGCGACGATGCTAATAAATTGAGAACGGCGGGTCAACCTGCTTCGCTCGGCCCAAACCGAACCTTGTTAACTCGAACTGGACGCGGCGGAGCATAGCTTATAAAAAAATGTCATTCTTGCAAATGATTCGCCGTCTTTGCGTTTCAATTTCGAGCTGCGCCGATTTTATCCGCCCAATCGCGCTCGCGCTTTTTACCTCGGCGGCGGTAGTTCCTGCGTGGACAACTATTTCCTCAAGTTCGGCGGCACCACTTGGGAAAGAACACGACCGCGTGAGGATAGTTGCCCAGATTCGCTCGATCCTAAGCGCGCAACAGGACGCTTGGAACCGCGGCGACATTGACGGATTCATGAACGGCTACGCGCGCTCAAGATCGACAATCTTCGTCTCGGAAGATGTCGTAAGACGAGGCTGGGAAACGGTCCGCGCCCGTTACAAGAAGAAATACCCCGATCGCGCGAAAATGGGTCTGCTCGCTTTTTCTACTCTGGAGATTACGCCGGTTAGCGCCGAGGCAGCAGTCGTCCTGGGTCGCTGGAAATTAAAACGTGCACAAGACCAGCCGCATGGTCGCTTCACCTTAATCTTTCGCAAAAGCGCTGACGGCTGGCGTATTGTGCATGATCACACTTCGGCTGCTACGCCTGACCGTTAAAAATGGGTTACACCGCGTTTCCAGGCGTCGGAATTGTAACCTTTTAGCCTCTTAGTTTCTCCAATAGCTTCTCGTGAATTCGATCGAATCCGCCGTTGCTGAAAACAGCGACGATGTCTTTCGCTCTGAGCATTGGCACGATTCGATTGATAATGGCATCGGCGTTCTCCTCGTAAAACGCCGGACGGCCGCTTTCCTGAATCGCATTTACAACTGCCTCGGGATTTAACCTCTCGTTCTCCGGGATTTGCTCCAGCTTGGCGACTTGGGAAATAAAAACGCCGTCCGCCGCTTTC
>QHON01000166.1 GCA_003218815.1 Verrucomicrobiota bacterium | reverse complement strand
AAGCGGATAAGTGGTGGTCGCGTTGTCGAAAATTCCGGCCACCCCTTCCAGCGCGGGCAACGGCGTTTCTCTCCATATCTCTACAAATCTTGGCCAGTACCAATTCGGGAACGAGATGACCTGGTTCAGGTCCAGATCGGCCGAAGTTCGGATGGGCGTAAAAGTGGCAAATTGGAAAACGAAGTAACCGAACCCAAGAAGGGCAAAGGTAAGCCAGATACGTTTAAAGCGTCCGATGCACCGAAAACCATCGCCGAGCGATTGCCGCACCGGATTAAAAAACATCAGCAAGACGTATCCACCGCAGAGCCCAAGCAGAGCATATACTCGCGGGAGGCTCGATACCATGCCGGAGAAATATCGGCCTAACGAATTAAACCCCAGTGCCGGTTGAACGGCCAGTATACGAACAACCCGCGTCCGACGAGGTTTTCTTCCGGAACAGGGCCCCAGTAGCGGCTATCGTAGCTGTTGTAGCTGTTGTCACCAAGAGCGAAATAACCAGTTTCTGGTACGGCAAAAGAACGATCCGGCTCCGCCAGATAATCCCGGCCCGAGGCATAGCCGCGATACGGCAGCTTCGCCGCCATCACCCGCGCAAAACCAAAACCCTCCGCGATTTTTCCATCGATGTAGAGAAATGGTGGATCGATCCGCAAGTCATCTCCCGGCAGGCCGGCCAATCGCTTGATGTAAAATGGCGATCCGGTTTCCGGGTCTTCCCGAATCCCGAAAATATGATTTGTTCGAAAGACGAAAACATCGCCACGGTGTGGCTTAACAAAGTTATAGCTAAACTTGTCGACAAAGACCTGATCCCCTGTGTCCACTGCGCCCCTGGCAATAATCTCATCTCGGTGATAAAGGCGGCCAGGGAAAACGTTGAAATCGTGACTGAGCGTCTCAGGCGGCGCGTAAACCAGAAAATTTTGCTGCTGGCAAATCAGTCGTGAAAATGTGAAGAAGAAAAAGAATTTTTTCTGCGCGATCTGCAAAACCTGATCGTCCTGACGCGAGACGACGTCGATGTAATTGCGGCCGAGAATAATGAAGTCCGCGATCTGGCGCAGTATGTTCGGCACCGGCGCGGTGCTGGGATGACCAATAATTCCGTTGAGGGTCGGCTGCATCGAGCCGGTGGGAATCTTGAACGGCTGCAAGAAATAAGAGCGAATGCCGACTGCTACCACAATCGCGACCAAGATTACCTCACAATTTTCTCGCCAGTGAGATTCCCAGTTTACGGGCGTCAGTTTGTGTAATGTTTTATCGAGCGCTTCTGCTCTGTCTTGTATCCTCTCGTGATCGCGCTCACGTAACGCGGCGCGGAGGCTATCTATTCCGGTGACTATCTCTTCCCGGCTAGACGCACTGAGCAGATCCTTCTTGTAGCGCAGATATTTTTGAGCATGCCGCAAGAGCAATCTGCTGTGCTTGACGTAACGGCTCGTAAACATTGATGGGTGTTTCTGGATGCTAGATCTTCGGTGTTAGTTAATCGTTTTCGCCTCGTATCTTCATTGCGCCTTCAACACCTCGATGAACGCTTCCTGCGGAATATTGATTTTGCCAATGCTCTTCATTCGTTTTTTTCCTTCTTTTTGTTTCTCAAGCAATTTCCGCTTCCGCGTGATATCGCCGCCATAGCATTTGGCAGTTACGTTTTTTCGTAATGCCGAAACGCTCTCGCGCGCAATAATTTTCCCACCAATCGCTGCCTGGATGGCGACTTGGTAAAGCTGGCGCGGAATCACTTCTTTTAATTTGGCCGCGAGCTGGCGTCCCCTCGCCTCTGCGCGATCTTTGTGAACAATCGTCGAAAAGGCATCCACTGGTTCCCCATTCACGAGCAAATCGAGTTTCACCAACTTGGCCGGACGATAACCGGCGTGCTCGTAATCCATCGAGCCGTAGCCGCGGGTAATGCTTTTGATCTTATCGTTAAAATCAACAAGAATCTCATTGAGCGGGAGTTCGCAATGCAACATCACCCGACGTGTGTCGAGCGACTCGGTGTGATCCATTTGGCCGCGCTTCTCAAGAATTAATTGCAAAATGTCACCAATATTTTCATTCGGGCAAAGTACGTACGCCTTTACGATCGGCTCCCGGAGTTCCTCGATCACGCTCGGATTGGGCAGGTGCGCCGGATTATCGATCAAAAGTTTTTCGCCCCGCGTTGTCAGAACTTCGTAGACCACGCTTGGGCTCGTCGCGATGATGTCCATGTCGTACTCACGTCGAAGCCGTTCCTGGATAATCTCCATGTGGAGCAAACCGAGGAATCCGCAGCGAAACCCGAATCCGAGCGCGACGGAACTTTCCGGCGTGTAAATAAATGCGGCATCGTTCAGCCGCAGCTTCCCGATTGCGACCTTTAGATGTTCGAAATCGCCGGTGTTAATCGGATAAATTCCGCTGAACACCATCGGGTGAATTTCCTGAAAACCTGGCAACGGATCGCGCGCGGGACGACGTTGGTCGGTGATAGTGTCACCGATTTTCATATCGGCAGTGGTTTTGATGTTCGCGATGAAATAACCGACGTCCCCGGGACTGAGCTTCGGCTGCATGAGCATCTTCGGGGTAAACACGCCGACCTCCTTAATCTCATAACGGGCGTTGTTGCTCATTAATGTGATCGCGTGATTTGCTTCCATCGTTCCGGAAACGACGCGCACGTAGCCAACCACACCGCGATAAACGTCGAACACTGAGTCAAACACGAGGGCCCGCAAAGTTTCATCCGCCGGTTTTTGCGGCGGCGGAATTCGCTTCACAATCCCCTCAAGGATTTCCCCAATACCGATTCCCATCTTCGCGCTCGCCTCGATTGCTTCCTCGGAAGGGATCGCGAGGATTTCTTCCAATTGCCGGTGGACGGCAGGTAGATCGGCATTCGGCAGATCGATTTTGTTAATGATCGGAACAATCGTCAGCCCCTGCTTGTGGGCTAGATGAACATTCGCCACGGTTTGCGCCTCAACTCCCTGCGCCGCGTCAACAATTAACAGCGCGCCTTCGCACGCCGCGAGACTGCGCGAAACCTCATATGCAAAATCGACATGCCCCGGGGTGTCGAGCAGGTTGAGCCGATACGTTTCACCCGACTCACTCGTGTAGCGCATCGTCACTGGATGGGCTTTGATTGTAATCCCCCGCTCGCGCTCCAAATCCATCGAGTCGAGCAATTGGTCCTGCTTCTCGCGCTCGTGGATCGTGCCCGTGGACTCGAGCAATCGATCGGACAATGTCGTTTTGCCGTGATCGATATGAGCGATGATGCAAAAATTGCGCGTGAGCTCAATGGCCATGAGAGCCGCACTATGCTGGCAGAGCATAACTAGCACAAGCGACCCGCATGTATCTAAGCGGGTTGCAAGCCAGAAGCTTGCACGACCCTGGGATCCTTGACTATTGTTCAGGATAACAATATGCCCAGGTTAGTTATTAGCGGAACCGCGCATGAACTCCTCGGAGATCTGATCACGATCGGGCGCGCCCCGGATAACATGATCGTTATTCGCGATTCGTCGGTTTCAAGTCATCACGCTCAGTTGCAGCTTGTCGGCGAGACGTATCGACTAAAAGATCTCGATTCAACCAATGGCACACGCGTCAACGGCATCCCAACTGCAGAAACGGCGCTGCGCTTCGATGATAGGATCCGATTTGGAGCAGTCGAAGCGCGGTACGAACCGGAGGCAAGCGGCTCGCGCCCGTTGCCTCAACTCGAGCAAATTAAAGCCCATCCGGCGGAATCGAGCGCAGTCCCGTCCGGTTTTGCCAACGCTTCCCCATTCCCCCGCCAGAAAGCTCAGAAGGACCCAACTCGCACCGCAATGTTCGTCGGCTCGGCAATCGTGCTACTCGTATTTCTTGGGAGCATGATCGCCGTGCTTATGATGCACGCCCCCAAGCTCTAATCCTATGGCGACCGCGGGCGCGTTCGGAGTCCACGATCCCGGCTCTCGCAGCGGCGCCGCCTCCGACAAACTAATCTGGGAAAATCCAGACAATCTGCCGATTCCGATTTGAGATTGCGAATTTCAATTTACTTGGCGACCTATTGTCGATGCGTACCGCGCTGCAAGCCCAATCCGAAGTCGGCGAACCAGAATCGCAACTACGAAAGCGCCTCCTCCTTTTCGATATCGATGGTACCCTCATCCATTCGGGCGGTGCAGGCGTGCATGCGCTTAAATTGACTCTCGCGGAGCGCTTCGATATCACAGATGACCTGCACGACATCGAAATTGCTGGCATGACCGATTCGGGCATCGTCGTCAGCATCCTGAAGAAGCATAAGATTCCGGTGACGACCGAAAACATCAGTGCGTTTCTAGACAGCTACGTGCATTTTCTTTCGCTCGAACTGCCGCTCCGCGAGGGGAAACTGCTTCCCGGCGTGCTCGAGTTACTCGGGAAACTGAAATCGCGGCCGCATCTCGTGCTCGCGCTTCTTACTGGGAATGTTTCGCGCGGAGCGCAACTAAAGCTCGAGCATTATGGCGTCTGGCATTTCTTTGAATTCGGCGCGTTTGCCGATGATCATCAAGATCGAAATCGGCTCGGAAGATTCGCTCGCACCCGCGCAAAGGAAAAGCATGGCTGCGAATTCGCCGCATCCGAGATCGACGTAATTGGCGACACCCCTCGCGATATCGCCTGTGGCAAGGCGTTTGGGGCGCGCACTATCGCCGTCGCGACCGGCACGTGGAGTCACGACGAGCTGGCAAAATATCAGCCGGATTTTCTGATCGATGATCTTTCGAATGTGGACGATGTTATCCATACGCTCGGATGGTGATCGATTGACGATTGAATGTGTGAATGAAAAAATCCGCATCGCCCGCGTTTCCAATGCCCGGTAAAGATCGTCCTAATGTGCTGCCCCTCGAAGGCGAACTCGATCTGCACGTCTCGCCTACCGTCGTAGCGTCACTCAATATGATGATCGAGAAAAAACCGAAACAGTTGGTTGTCGATCTTTCACGCGTAACCTATATCGATAGTGCTGGTCTGGCAGCATTTATCCAAGGAATGCAAAAGGTCGAAGCTTATGGCGGCAAGTTCGCGCTGGCCGGCTTGCAAGAAACGGTGCGTTCGATCTTTGAAATCTCGCGGCTTGATCAGGTATTTCAGATTTTCCCAGACGTAGACGCGGCTCTGGTCGCAGCCTGAGTCAGAATTTCCAAAGTCCGCGCAACATTTCTGGAGATATCGAACTGCGCTGCGCACTGTATGTTTGTCGGTCTCACCGTAGCGCGGCGTGCTGCATCCGACCACAATTGGATGGCGTCACGCAAACCGACTAGATCATTCGCGAAATCGACGATTGATCCGTGCACGCCGTCTTCAATTATTTCGCTAAATCCGTTTGCGCGCGTCGTGATCACTGGCAAGCCGCAAGCGAGCGCTTCCAGACAGGCATTGGAAAACGGATCGTAAATTGTTGGCAGAATAAAAATGTCCGCGGCCGCGTAGATGCGCACAAGGTCGAGGACTTCGCCGAGGAACTGGACGCGCTTTGATTTGTAAGAGCGCTGGTTTCCGCGCCCGGCAACGAGCAAGCGCATGTTCCGGTTCTTACACAACTGCATCGCTTCGATCGCGAAAAGTAATCCCTTGCGTTCCCAGCCGGACCCGGCGAAAAGAAGCGCAATTTGATCCGGCTTCAATTTCAAGTCGGTGCGCGACTTTTCTCGTAGCTCGGCATCGAATCGAAACCTTTCGAGTGGAACACCGTTTTGCACGATGTCGATCTTGTCCGCGGGATAGTGATAAAGATCGACAATCTCACTCTTCACCATGTGCGAATTGACGATGACGCGGGCCGCGCCTCCATTTGTAAAGAGAGCTTCTTCGAGCTGCAAGATGTCGCGATGCTTGTGATTAAGGCGCCGAATAAATCGTTGCAACGGGACTTCAAATTTTCTTCTGCGATTGAGCCATGCGCGATGGACACCGTCACCGGCGCGATAAACGTGACAACTCCACACGCGCTCGAGGCTCATCAAGACATCGCAGGGAATGCGCGGTCGCATTTGTTTCAGCTCGTTCGCAAATGCAATTGCCGATTGGTGATGCAAGCGATGGAGCCTTCCAAACGGCCACTCAGTCTGCGGCCAATCGATCGTCGTAACAAGGTGCACGTCATGTCCTGCCTCACGCACTCCGAGCGCGAGCCGTTTCAAATACGCTTCCGCTCCGCCGCTGTGGGAATAACCGCGACGAACAAAAGCGATCGCCAGTCGTTTGTCAGCAGGCATCACGAAAGAGTTACAACTTTACTTGCTCCACGTTCGCCAGAATAGTTGTAACCCAATGCCGGGTGAAACCTTAAACGCCCCCCCTCCAACACGCTCCACCTCGCCGGCTGCGCGAATGTTACCGAGGCGTTTGCTCTACTCGATCTTTGCTCGTATCGGCGGCTCAGGTCTGGACACGGATGCTTTTGAAACCTTGCGCGCATCGTATCGGGGCGGATTCCTCGGAAAAGCAATCGCCTATGATAACCGGCAAAAGGAAATTCCCGCATCGCTGATCCATTCTCTACGCTGGCATCCAGTGCGCCTCATCTCGTTTTTCGATCGGCCTTATTATTACGGCGCCAAAAAAAAATATCTCGATTGGATCACTTCGCGACATCTGGCGACCGGACGCTACGACATGTTTCACAGTTGGTCGGGCGATTGTTTGCGCTCACTTCAAGTAGCGAAACAGCGCAACGTCCCGTCCATTGTCGAGATCCCAACCTGGCATCGCGACGGCGGGAAAGCGAAAATCGGCCGGCAGGAATCGACAAACAATGCCCGAGGGTTTCAAAAATGGAAAGCTGGATTGCTGCTCGAGCGTAGCCGTTTCGTCGAAGAGTATAGCCTCGCCGATCTGCTGCTCGTTTTATCCCAGACGGCAACCGATACGTTTCGGGCGCGGGGTTTCCCGGAGGAAAAACTCTTTTACCTGCCGCGCGGCGTGGATGTGGAGCGCTTCAAACCCGGGCATCGTCCGGCAAAATTCCGCGCGGTTTTTGTCGGCGCTTTGATCAAGCGAAAGGGAATTCACCATTTGCTCGAGGCTTGGTACCGTCTCAATTTAACCGACGCGGAGTTATGGCTTGTCGGTACTGTGCATGACGAAGCGAAGCAGTATCTCAAGGAATTCTGGCGAGATAATATTCGCGTTGTAGGATTTGTGCGGGATCCAGAGAATTGTCTGATTCAAAGCACGATTCACGTTTTTCCTTCGCAATGGGAGGGCAGCGCCAAAGTCACTTATGAAGCGGCCGCCTGCGCGTTGCCGCAAATCACTACGCGCGAGGCGGGCGACGTAGTGCGCGATGGCGTGGAGGGAATTATCGTGCGACCAAAGGACGTCGACGCGATCGCCGCGGCGCTCGATCATTTACATCGACATCCTGAAGTCGTCGAACGCATGGGCAACGCGGCGCGGCGACGGGTCGTTGAAAATTTTACGTGGGATCATTTTCGGACGCGATTGCTGGACGCCTACGAAATCGTGATGCGAAAAGCGACGTGACCAGCCTGTACCGGCAGTCTATGACCGCCGATGGGAACAGAAAGAATGCGCGAGCGCCGCTACAATCCCTCAGGTTGTGAACATTCTCCTCCTTCAACTCAAGCGCATCGGTGATCTAATTTTGACGATCCCGGCCATGGTGGCTTTGCGTCAAGATTTTCCGGTTGCACGGATAACGTTGGTCGTTTCTAACGAATGCGCCGATTTGCTGCCAGCCATATCGAGCGCGGACCGGATCTTGGTTGCGCAGCGTAACCTGAGCGACATCGCCATAGTCGTTGCCCTGGCGCGCGAGAGGTTTGATTACTGCATCGACTTTACGCGAAATGATCGCTCCGCCTTTCTTGCCTTTTTATCCCGGGCGCGAAAACGGATCGTATCTCACCGTGTCCGCGATCAATCAAAAATCCGGGCACGAATCTACAATCACTTCGTGGACAATCGCATGCGGGATATGCACACGGTCGATTATAATCTCGCCTTGCTGGAGCCACTCTGCGGTAGCAACGCTTCCCGCGTTGTGCATTTGGAGTTGCCGGAGGTAGCTTTGGAAAAAGCGAATAAGCTTCGGCGCGATTTAAAAATCGGTGCACGCTTCATCATTTTTCATCCTGGTTCGGCGCGCATCGAGAAATTCTGGGATCCAGCGCGTTGGGCAGAAGTCATCAATCACGCTGGCCAAAATAACGATGTCGATCTTGTTCTGACGAGTGGACCTTCGCGCCTCGAGCAAGCCCACGTTACCGAGATCAAGACGAAAACGCGACCACGAGTCGTCGACCTTTCTGGAAGAACGGATCTGCTCACCCTGGCGGCGCTCATCGCGCAGGCGCGTCTTCTCGTAACAGTGGACTCCGCCCCGATGCACCTCGCGACAGGGGTGCAGACGCCGCAAGTGGTTCTTTTCGGCCCGACGAATCCGTTTCACTGGCGACCGCGGGAAAGTCCCGCACTCGTCTTGCAAGGAGAATCGAGAACGCCTTTGATGGAATTTTCCCCTGTACGGGCGCGCCTTCCGATGAGCCAAATCTCGACGGAAGCGGTGATCGATGCTATGAATTCGCTGCTGTCACCTCAAGCGGCGACCCAAACTTCATGAAGAACCGCAACGCCGGAAAGAAAAGGCCCTCATTTTGGCAGACTCTTAGGGCAGCGTCGGGACCGTACCGGCGCCTTTACGGCTACGTTAAGCCGTACAAGGCACGCTTTGTACTTGGCCTCTCGCTGGGCTTTGCCTTCGGCATGGTCAACTCGCTCTTCCCGCTAGTCGTTGCTCGGGTGACGAGCGTCATCTTCCATGGAGCTGCTCCGAATCCGATGGCATTGCGCTCGAATCTCGAAGTCTTAAACGCGGGTCCCAAAATCAATTCGCTCCTTCTTATCTGCCTCGCCATTCCTGCGATCATGACGGTGCGCAGCCTCTGTTCGTACGGCAACTCTTATTGCATGAACTGGGTGGCCAACAAAGTGGTGACCGACATCCGGAACCAGCTCTTCGGCAAAATTGTGCGGCACTCGATGGAGTTCTTTAATAAAATGCAGGCTGGATTTCTCATATCGCGCATCACCAATGACACGCGCGGCATGCAGATGGCGCTGACCACTGTAAGCAGCGACCTGTTTAAGCAGCCAATCACCATCGTTGGCGGAATTACCGTTCTCCTTCTGATGGACTGGAGGTTTACAGTCGTGACCTTGGTTCTTTTTCCGATTTGTCTGCTGCCGATCCGCGTTTATGGGCGCCGCACGCGCAAGGCGGTGCAAAACGAGCAGGAAGACATGGGCCAGATGGTCGTGACGATGCAGGAAACATTCGCCGGCATCCGAGTCATCAAATCATTCAGCCGGGAAGAGCATCAGGAGAAATCGTTCGTCCGGAGCAATCAGCTTCAATTCGCGAACATGATGCGAATGATCAAATCCATGGAGGCAGTCGGCCCGCTGGTAGAAACGATCGCGGCAGTGGGCGTAGGCCTGGCGTTGCTTTATGTTTACGCCGTAAATCTGAGCGCCGGGCGTTTTTTTGGACTCATCTCGGGTATTTTTATCCTTTACGAGCCGATTAAAACTCTTAGCAGAATCCATATCGTGATGCAGAGATCGGTCTCCGCCACTACCGAGGTTTTTAGGATTTTGGATTTGAAACCGGCTGTGAAGGATGCGCCCGATGCGATTGAGTTGCGTTCCTCGAAGGGCCGGCTCGATTTCAAAGATGTCGCGTTTCGCTACCCAAACACCGTCACCGATGCGGTGAGCAATCTTAACTTGCGCATTGAACCGGGAAAAACGTACGCGCTGGTGGGAGCCAGCGGCGCGGGCAAAAGCACGATCCTATCTCTAATCCTACGCTTGTACGATCCGACCTCCGGGACCGTGAAAATTGACGGACGCAATTTGACCACGGTCACGCAAAAATCCTTGCGCCAACAGATCGGTCTCGTCACTCAGGAAACATTTTTATTTCACGACACCATTTTTAAAAATATTCAGTTCGGCCGGCTCGACGCTACGCCCGAGGAAGTTTATGAAGCGGCGCGCACCGCTTACGCCCACGATTTCATCTTGGCGCAACCGAAAAGCTACGAAACAGTCATCGGAGACAAAGGCTGCCTTCTTTCCGGCGGACAGCAGCAACGGCTCGCGATTGCACGCGCCGTTCTGAAAAATGCGCCGATTCTGCTGCTCGACGAGGCGACGTCCTCGCTCGATTCCGAATCGGAAAAGCAGATTCAAAAGGCGCTCGAAAAGCTCACCGCCGGACGAACCGTAATCGCAATTGCCCATCGGCTCTCCACGGTTTTGTCGGCCGATCAAATCGTCGTGATGGATTATGGCCGCATTAAGGAGATCGGCACGCATGCCGAGCTGTTGGACAAATCCGGCTACTATCGCCGGCTTTACGATCACCAGTTTAATCGGCCTCAAAGAGAAAGCGCGGCCGAACAGGGCATTCTTGTGGAGGAGCTTGTTTAACGATTCGCTGCAGCCACCTGCCTGTGGCCGTTCTTAGCGCCGGGGTCCATTTACGGCGGACAGCGCAGTGGTTACATCCCGTCCAACGCTTTCCATTTCGCCTACTCCAAATTAACCTCTGGAAATGCCGTTTAATATCGACCTGCACACCCATTCGTTCTTTTCCGGGGACGGTATATCCAGTCCGGAAGACATGATCGCCGCCGCACGTGCAAAAGGTCTGCACGGCATCGCGATTACTGATCACAACACGTGCGACGCTGTCAGTTATTTGCTCGACAAGGGTTTGATGCGACTCGACGGCCTTCCGGTCGATGGTTTCCTGATCCTGCCCGGTGTGGAAGTGACTACAGCGGATGGCCATCTTCTCTGCATCGGCGAGACGCTCCCTTATCTTAAAGGAAAACCGGCACGCGAGGTCTGTGAAATGATTCATGAACGCGGCGGTCTCGCGATTCCCCCGCATCCTTATGATTTGTTCCGTGCCGGGATCCGTCTCTCGACATTGGAAACGCTCCCAATCGATGCGATTGAGGTTTTCAACGCCGCCACCACACTGCGCCGCTACAATCGTTATGCGTTCAAGTACGCCCAGATTCGCGGCTTACCCATGACCGCGGCGAGCGACGCACATCATGCCGCGACGGTCGGGACTGCTTACACCATTCTGAACACCGACGATTTTTCCGTGAAAGGAATTCTCGCCCAGAT
>QHON01000033.1:1160-4533 GCA_003218815.1 Verrucomicrobiota bacterium | reverse complement strand
TTCTCAGTGGCGGACTTGGCGGAATGGGGGGTGCTCAGCCGCTCGCCGCCACCATGAATGGCGCGTTGCTTCTAGCCGTCGAAGTCGATCCAGCGCGGGTCGAAAAAAGATTGAAGAACGGCTACTGCGACAAAATCGCCTGGTCGCTCGATGAAGCGCTCACGTTAATTGATCGCGCGCGCGAAGATCGACGGGCAATTTCAGTCGGTCTGGTCGGCAACTGCGCCGATGTTCTGCCTGAAATGGTAAAACGCGGGATCGTTCCGGATGTGCTCACTGATCAAACCAGCGCGCACGACGCGTTGAACGGGTACGTGCCGCACGGGATGTCACTCGAGGCGGCGATTAATTTGCGTGCAAAAAACCCTGAGGCGTACATCGACCAGGCGATGCATTCGATGGCCGTTCATGTCGAGGCCATGCTCGCGCTGCAAAAGAGAGGCGCGGTCACTTTTGATTACGGAAACAACATTCGCGCTCAAGCGAAAAGCGCCGGCGTTGAGAACGCGTTCGACATTCCTGGCTTTGTTCCCGAATATATTCGCCCGCTGTTCTGCGAAGGGAGGGGGCCGTTTCGATGGGTTGCGGTAAGTGGTGATCCCGAAGATATCGCGCGGACCGATCGGCTCGCGCTCGAATTATTTCCCAAAAATCAAACTCTCGCCCGCTGGATGAAGCTCGCGAAAGAACGGATTCAATTTCAAGGATTGCCCGCGCGCATTTGCTGGCTCGGCTACGGAGAGCGCGCGGAGTTCGGCCTGGCGATGAATGAGCTAGTGAAAACTGGCGAAATTAAAGCGCCGATTGTCATCGGACGTGATCATCTCGATACCGGTTCGGTCGCGTCGCCTAATCGCGAAACGGAAGGGATGCTCGACGGCAGCGATGCCATCGCCGATTGGGCATTGCTCAACGCGCTGATCAACACAGCCGCGGGCGCATCCTGGGTTTCGATCCACAACGGCGGCGGCGTGGGAATTGGTTATTCGCAGCACGCCGGCATGGTCGTCGTCGCTGACGGCAGCGAAAACTCCACGCACCGGCTCGAGCGCGTACTTACCAGCGACCCAGGGATGGGAATTCTCCGGCACGCAGATGCCGGTTATTCGGGCGCGATTGAATTTGCCGCCAAGCACAAAATCGACATCCCGATAACGCCGCGAGCGCGAGACTAAAAGAATATGCAAAAACTGATCGAATGCGTCCCGAATTTTTCTGAAGGGCGCGATTTGGATGTCATTCGACAGATCACCGGCGCGATTGAATCGATGGATGGCGTTGCTCTGCTCGATGTCGATCCTGGAGCAACCACCAACCGGACGGTTGTGACCTTTGTCGGCAGTCCTGAAGGCGCGGTGGAGGCCGCGTTCCGCGCCATCCAGAAGGCAGCGGAAGTCATTGACATGAGGAAACACAAAGGCGCACATCCACGGATGGGCGCGACCGATGTTTGCCCATTTGTCCCGGTCAGTAATGTCAGTTGGGAAGAAGCAATTGCTTGTGCGCACCAGCTAGCACGGCGCGTCGGCGACGAATTGAATATCCCAGTCTATCTGTATGAAAGAGCGGCGAAAGATAAATCCCGCTCAAATCTCTCGGTTATTCGTGCGGGAGAATACGAAGGTTTCTTCGAGAAAATAAAAGACCCTGTCTGGAAACCGGATTTCGGGCCTGTCGTATTCAATGAAAAGTCAGGCGCGACGGTAATCGGGGCACGGGATTTTTTGGTCGCCTATAATGTGAACCTGAACACGAAAGCGGTGAGACGGGCAAATTCCGTCGCGTTCGATGTCAGAGAGCAGGGCAGGATCAAGACGGAAGACGGCACACCTTCTGGAAAACCGGTGCTGGATGCCAAAGGCCGACCTGCCCATATCCCGGGCATGTTGAAACATGTGAAGGCTATCGGGTGGTTTGTAGAGGAGTATGGAATCGCCCAAGTCTCCATGAACCTAACGAATATTGAGGAGACTCCTTTGCATGCTGCGTTCGATGCCTGCGCCGAAGCGGCCAGCAAGCGAGGTCTCCGCGCAACCGGATCAGAAATCGTGGGCATGGTTCCCAAAAAATGTTTGATGGATGCCGGAAGATATTTTCTTCGTAAACAGAAATGGTCGGAAGGCGTTTCCGAGGAAGAGCTGATTGACATCGCAATCCGCTCTATGGGGCTGAGTGAGCTGAAACCTTTTGATCCGAAAGAAAAGGTGATTGAATTCAAGATCGAATCCGCTGCCAAGAAATCGCTTTTGAAAATGAATTTGCGCCAATTCTGCAATGAAACTCTAAGGGATTCTCCCGCGCCGGGTGGCGGTTCGGTCGCAGCATTGATGGGGGCGTTGGGTGTGTCCTTGGGCGGAATGGTGGCCAACCTCTCAGCCGGGAAACGCGGCTGGGATGATAAACTTCACTATTTCAGTAATTGGGCAGTTAAGGCGCAACAACTGAAGGATGAATTGCTGCTTCTGGTCGATGAAGACACGGCTGCTTTCAACAAGGTGATGGACGCATTCGCCTTGCCTAAGGATTCAGCGGAAGAAAAAACAGCACGCTCCGCGGCAATACAAGCGGCGAACAAGCATGCGGCAGAGATACCGCTGCGGGTAATGCAAACAGCCTTCAAATCCTACGAAATTCTCATGGAAATGGCTAAAAAGGGTAATCCGGCTTCGATTTCAGATGTTGGTGTTGGCCTTCTTGCAGTGCGCGCCTGTATTGGCGGGGCAGCGATGAACGTTAGAATTAATCTGGCTGCGTTGAAAGATGAGAAATGCAAATCGACGCTGCTGAAAAAACTTCAACAGATCTTTGCCGAATCGGACTCCCGGTTTAAAGAAATTAACAACGTCGTGGAAAAGAAGCTTGGTTGAAGCGTTGAACCGTTGAAGCGACAAAGGCAAATCCGCTTTAACCTTTTAACGCTTTAATCCTTCAGCGATTTCATGGGCATGCTCGCCGTTCTTCACGCAGCACAGCTGGTCACGTTAGCGGGCGCGAAAAGGCCGCGCGTTGGACACGAGATGGGTGATCTCCCGATCATTGAAGTTGGCGGAATGTTGATTCGTGACGGCACCATCGCGGCGGTCGGAACTTCGGACGAAATCGCTCGCAATATGCCTGACGAGTGTGAAGTAGCAGATGCGCGTGGACGCGTGGTGCTTCCGGGTTTTGTCGATGCGCATGCGCATCCGGTTTTTGCTGGAGATCGGCTCGACGATTTCGAACACCGCGCCGAAGGTGACAGTTACGAGCAAATCGCGGCGGCAGGTGGCGGAATTTGGTCAACCGTGGAAAAGACGCGCGCTGCGAGCGATAGCGATCTTTTCGAGCAAGCCAAAAAGCATGCGAGTTGGTTTTTGAAATGCGGAACGACAAC
>QHON01000033.1:0-1045 GCA_003218815.1 Verrucomicrobiota bacterium | reverse complement strand
TGTTCCGCACGAGGATCGACAATCGCCGCAGCGCTATGTCGATCTGGTGATTCACGACATGTTACCGCGAGTCGCAAAGGAAAAACTGGCGGAGTTTTGCGACGTATTTTGTGAGCAGGGTTATTTCGATATCGAGCAGTCGAAAGAGATTTTGACGGCGGCGAAAAAGCTTGGACTCAGACTGCGTATCCATGCCGATCAAATGACCAATTCTGGCGGCGCAAAACTGGCCGCAGAATTGAAAGCAACGACCGCGGACCATTTGGAAAAGACAGATGAGCGCGGAATCGCGGCGATGAAATCTGCACGCGTCCAGCCGGTTTTGCTGCCGGGATCGGTGTATGCGCTTGGATCGACATGTTATCCGCGTGCGCGTGAAATGATCGAAGCAGGGCTCGCAGTTGTCATTGCGACGGATTTTAATCCTGGGTCATCACCAAGCCCGTCCATGCCAATGATGCTTTCGCTGGCCTGCACGCAAATGAGGATGTCACCGGCGGAAGCGTTGACTGCATCGACTATCAACGCCGCTTACACTCTTGGCCGTGGCGACAAGATCGGTTCGCTTGAGCCGGGCAAGCTCGCCAACTTCTCAATCTTCGATTGCGAAGATTATCGGGAGCTGGCTTACTGGTTTGGATTTTCCCAAGCGGATTCGGTTTATGTCCGAGGGGAGCGTGGATGGAGCGGCGGTCTGCGACCGTCGGCCAAAAATTAAATGCGACGCTCATAGAGCGCCGCTACAGTACGATTCTTCATGAAAATCGAAGTTGAAGCGCAACCGGGTTCTGTCTCCACGCTGCGCATCGAATTGCCGCCCGAGGAGGTTTCAAAAGAATGGGATGCGATCGCCAGCAGTTTTGCCCGGCTTGCCAAGATTCCCGGTTACCGGCCCGGCAAGGCGCCGCGTTCGGTAATCGAAAAAAGGTTTCGCAAGGAAATACATGATGAACTGACGAAAAAGCTCGTCTCAAAAAGTTATTACGACGCAATTGAGCAGAAACAATTGCGAGTAGTTTCATTGACCAACCTGGAGGACGTTCAA
>QHON01000032.1 GCA_003218815.1 Verrucomicrobiota bacterium | reverse complement strand
CAGCGCGCTTCTTTTACGCCAAGTACGAAACTTTTGATTTTGTACTTCATTCGTTGATCCCCGGTCGCGTGGAAGTGTCGAGCAGTTCCAGGAGGCGCGCCTCGTAAGAATCACACATGGGGGACTCGCCATTTGGCTGGATCCATTCGGGATGTTGGATCCGGAGGTCGTCGTGAATCTGTTGCCGCAGCTCGGTGTAAGTGTGGATTTGGTGAGGCACAGCCATTGGCTTGGTGAGACTAACGAATTTCATAAACGGCCTTTCATTTGGGGTTGACTGCTCCAAATCCGCGCGGAACGAGGAACCATCCTCACAAGGCGCTTTAAACAGCGGCCTCGCTTTGGTCGACTCGGGGCTCCAGTTGAATCTGGAGATCGCGCTAAGCGGTGTCTCAGCGAAGGTTAAGCTCCCAACCAGCTTTTCACGCCGGCCGAAGATGCGTTGGAACCTCGGATAACGTAATCAAAGACGATTTTACCAGCACTCCCGACAGCCGTATATGGGACTTTAGTCCTATACGTTTAGGAGCCGCAAAGACGGCAAGGGAATCGGCGAAATCGCCGTTACCGCTCTGCATGACGCTTACCTGAGCCTAAGAAGCAGCTAGTCAATTTGAATCGTAGCGAAACAGCCGCACTCTAATTTTCGATTTCAGATTTACGATTTTCGATTTGTCGATCTTGCGGAGTTACGTTTTGCTCGTCGCGGCGCTTGCGAAAAAAATTCTGAAGGATCGCCCCGCACTCATTTTGAAGAACGCCGGGGGTGATTTCGCAATGATGGTTCAACGCAGAATGCTGAAGTAGATTTATCATTCCCCCTGCGGCACCGCTTTTCGTATCCGCGCATCCGAAAATGAGCCGGCGAAGACGGACGTGGATAAGTGCGCCTACGCACATTACGCACGGTTCCTTGGTAACGTATAAATCGCAGTCGGTCAGACGCCAATCCCCGACGGCCGCCTCGGCTTGCGTTAACGCCAGCATTTCCGCATGCGCAGTTGCGTCCTTCAATAACTCAACTTGATTGTAGGCGCGACCGATAACTTTTCCTGCTCGAACGACTACCGCACCTACCGGCACTTCATCGGCTTCGTAAGCTTTTTGCGCCTGTCGCAATGCTTCGCGCATGAAAGCTGCATCCCTTTCGCCATTCTCGTAAAAATTCATTCAATAAAAACTTATGCCGCCTAACGTCCTAACGAACCCTTTTTGAATCGAATCTTTTCCGGCCAAAATACATCCGCGCTCGGTTATGCTGGCGAAGTAATTGTACTCCGATGACAAAATTATTCTCAATTCTGGCCATACTTTCTCTGTCAGTCGTCACGGCCAGCGGCACCGAACAGGGGACGGTTGACCACTGTGCTGCGATCGTTCGCGATTTCCGCCAGATGCCAGAAAGAGGAATTCCAAGAGATGTGCTGCGACATTCCAAAGGGCTCGCCATCATGACCGTCGTCAAAGCCGCATTTATTTTTAGCGGCAAAGGCGGCCAAGGCGTTGTGGTCGCTCGGACAAGGCATGGCTGGTCCGGCCCATCATTTATCGGCACAGGCGGCGCGGGATGGGGCCTTCAGATCGGTGCGCAAGTGACCGATTTCGTGATCGTTCTCAATAATGACAGCGCCGTCCGAGCATTTTCCCGTGGAGGAAACGTCACGATCGGAGCGGATGTGAGCGCGGCTGCAGGCCCAGTGGGTCGCACTGCGGAAGGCGCGGTCGCACCGACGGCTGCAGTTTACACCTACAGCAGGAGCAAAGGTCTGTTTGCCGGCGTGTCCCTAGAAGGCGCTGTGATTGGAACGCAAAGGGATTCCAATTCCCGCTATTACGGGCGGCCTGTCAAGGCCGATGAGATTCTGAGTGGGGTCGCAGCTCCGCCACCAGGCGCTGCGCCGCTGCGTCGCGCGCTCGGTCACTGACATCGGCAATTCGAAAACCAAAAAGCAATCTCTTTAGCTATCCTCTGGTGTAGCTCACGCGCGAATCTAAAAACATTCGAGTCTGAGGACAGCCGCCTGAGACGGCAGAACGGAGCGCTTGCCGAACAAATCTCTTCGGCATATTAGGGACTGCTCATGCACACCAATATTGAATCGCACTTGGTCGAGAAGCGTGTTTTCAAACCATCAAAGGATTTCGCAAAAAACACACGAATCAAAAGTCTCGATCAATATCGGCGAATGTATCGAGAGTCGATTAAGCAGCCGGCCAAATTCTGGGCGCGCGAAGCGAGCGAGCTGGTCTGGCGCACGCCGTGGAAAAAAGTTCTCCACTGGAACGCGCCATTCGCAGAGTGGTTTGTCGGTGGCAAACTCAACATTTCGGAAAATTGTTTGGATCGGCACCTAACCGGCCCCCGTCGAAACAAGGCAGCAATTATTTGGGAGGGCGAACCCGGCGATAAGCGCACCCTAACCTACCAGCAACTGCATCACGAAGTTTGCCGCTTCGCGAATGTGCTCAAACGGAACAAGATCAAAAAGGGCGATCGCATCATTATCTATCTCCCGAATATTCCCGAGACCGCGATTGCCATGCTGGCCTGTGCACGCATTGGCGCGGTGCATTCCGTCGTTTTCGGCGGATTTAGCTCCGACAGCATTCGTGATCGAATTACCGACAGCGGCGCAATTGCCGTCGTGACAGCGGATGGCGCACATCGCCGCGGCGCAATTGTGCCATTGAAGAAAAATGTGGATGACGCGCTACGCGGTCGCACGTCCATCAAGCGCGTGATCGTGTTTCGCCGCGCTGGAAACGAAATTCACATGGAAGAAGACCGCGATGTCTGGTGGCATCGGGAACTGGAGTATGTCGATGCAAACTGCCCGCCGACACCGCTCGGCAGCGAGCATCCGCTTTATCTTCTTTACACGAGTGGTTCCACGGGAAAACCGAAAGGAATTTTGCATACGACGGGCGGTTATCTCGTCGGCGTTTACTCGACCATGAAATACGTGTTCGACATTCGTGACGAAGACATTTTTTGGTGCACCGCCGACGTCGGCTGGGTAACCGGACACAGTTATATTGTTTATGGTCCGCTCGCGAATGGCGCAACGACTGTTATGTACGAGGGCGCACCGAACTGGCCGGAGCCCGATCGCTTCTGGAAAATCATCGAAGAATATCGCATCAACATTCTCTACACCGCTCCGACGGCGATCCGCGCTTTCATCCGCTGGGGCGACCATTGGGTGACGAAACATGATCTCTCATCACTCCGTCTGCTCGGCACAGTCGGTGAACCAATCAATCCGGAAGCATGGATGTGGTATTACAAGAATATCGGCGGAGGACGCTGTCCGATTGTCGATACTTGGTGGCAAACCGAGACCGGGTCGATCTTGATCACGCCTCTTCCCGGTGCAATTCCAACGAAACCCGGCAGCGCGACGCTCCCATTCTTCGGTGTCGATGCTGCCATTGTCGATGAAAAAGGACGCGAAGTCGGGCCGAATGTCGGCGGTAAATTAATCCTTCGCCGGCCATGGCCTGCGATGTTACGCACGATTTACGGGGACAAAGCGCGCTATCGACAGCAATACTGGAGCGAATTTAAAGGGAATTATCTCACCGGCGACGGGGCGCGCCGCGACGAAGACGGCTATTTCTGGATCGTTGGCCGGATCGACGACGTCTTGAACGTTGCCGGGCACAGGCTTGGCACATCAGAAATTGAAAGCGCCCTTGTCAGTCACCCGCGAGTCGCCGAGGCAGCCGTGGTTAGCAGACCGGATGAGTTAAAGGGCCAGGGCGTCGTCGCCTTTGTAACGCTGAAAGCAGGCATCGATCCTACGCGCGGGCTGCAAGCGGAATTGCGCGATCACGTCGGCATACACATCGGCGCAATCGCAAAGCCGGACGAAGTTCGCTTCGCCGAAGCGCTGCCAAAGACCCGCAGCGGCAAAATCATGCGACGGCTTCTCAAAGAGATCGCAAGTGGCGCAAAGGTCACCGGCGACACAACTACGCTGGAAGATTTCGGCGTCCTGGCAAAGTTGAGCGATTCCGAAGAGTAATACAATGGCACGCGATGTCTCGCCTTTCGGACTAAAGATTTGCGTTTGTGTGAGCACGGATTCGGCTAGCCTCTTTCTGTGAGTTTCATTGGCACAGGCTTTCGTGAGATCGCCTTGAAAGTCAGGCGCCAGCGAACGCGTTTGGCCCTGCGTCACGAAAAGCGTCTCCTGCAAAAAAGCGAAATAAATCTCGGACGCGAAGGCACCACCCAGGCGGCGAATTTTCCTGAGCTGCGCAATGAGATCGTCGCATTGAAAAAACTGGAGCAGGAACAGAAGGAGGTCGCACTTCGAATCGCCCAGATTGAGGAGGGGATTAAGAAAATCGAGGCGGATCGGCAGCAAAATACACACGAACAAAATGCTGCCGTTGCGAAGTTGGAAGCAGAGAAGAAGCCGCTCCTCCAGCATCGCAATCAAGCAAAGAACACAGTCGACCTCTGCGAACGCGAATTGGCTGCTGTCGAGCGTCGGATCCAGGAGAACGACGCTTCTGATCGTGACCTGTTAAAGCAACTGTCTGATCTGCGGGCTTTGAATCCTCCGCCCGCTGATCTCGAAACCCAATCAACCAATATCAGCGCGCGTCGTGCCCGCCTTCCGGAAGAGCGGGCGGAACTGGTTCGAGCCCGGCTCGGCAGTGCTGATGCCAGCCGCCTTGCCAAAGAAAAACTGATTGCGGCCGAAGCTGAACTCTCGGTCGTGGAAAAAAATATCGAGCGTGTCCGGACCGAATTTGAAGCGCGCGATCGAACACTGAACGAGAGCATCCGGCTGCAACAGGAAGCAGTTCGAGAAGCGCGCGCACATCATCAAACAGTTGAGGAACGGAAAAATCCCGCGTATTTGAATATTGGGCGTCATCTCGCTGCGCAAGGGATTGCACCGCCAAACGCGCCGCATCTCCTGACCGAGGCGCATCGCCGCCATGACGCCGTTAATCGACATTTGCAGCACCGCTCCGAGCTGGCGTTGCTCTCCAGCCAAATCGACAAACAGGAACTGCGGAAATTCTACTTCAGCGTCATTTCCGTCCTCGTTCTGCTCGCGATCATTCTACCTGTTGCGTTCCAATCTCCACACAAAGGCGAGTGGTTGCCGCAAGAAACGGATGCGATTTTGTCGATTAACACCGACCAGTTTGAACGTGCCGATCTCGCGAAACGGTGGCGCAAGGATCAAACGGAAATTTGGCCAAAAGTCTGGTCCGGCCTGATCGGGACCGCGGCGCTAACTCCGGGATTGAACTTGCCCCGCGACGCCGTGCGCATCACTCGTGCAGTCGCGACCGAGTCGGAAAAGACGCGAGAGTTTGTCCTGATCGAGGCGCGCCGAGACGTCTCCCGCGCCATTCGCAGAATCGGCGCGGATAAGACTTTTCAAAGGCGCGCCATCAACGGTTTGCCGGTTTGGGAACGACCACCCGGGTTCACCGTTGCGCGGGTCGGTCCTGCGACCCTTGCCGTTGGGGCGCCTGATGAAGTGGACGAACTGGTCCGTGTCCGGCTCGGGATGAAGCCGGACCTGAAAATCACCGGTCAGCTCTTTGATCGTTTTCAGGCCCTTGATCGGGAGAGCGCGCTGCGACTCATTTCGCGCAACCCACCCGATCTCTCACGCGTCTTTCATCCAATCTTTGCGCGTGAACTACTCGACGCTTCACAATTGCTCGGCCTTGCAGTGACGTTGCAAAACCCAGTAAGAGCCAAATTGCTCTTGAAATTGAATTCGTCCGAAACCGCGGCCGATTTCGCTCGTAATTTGCACGACAACCCGCAGCGCTGGTTGCGTTTCTCGGATTCCGAACTGTTGCTCTACTCGCAGCCACCGGAGATCCAGAGACAGGGCATCTCGAACTTGGAATTGCGTTTTACCATTCCTGAGAATAGTGCTCGACTTTTGATCGAACGCATTGCAAAGACAGACGCTCCGGCAGTTGCAACTGCGCCCTGATTGCTCAGACAAATGAAATCGTTCAGCGATCACTTCATCGCAGTTGTGTTGAGCATAATGGCACTCAATTCAGCGGCTGCCGAGCCTGCCATCCCACTGGTCAATATTAAATCCGTTGACCCGACAATCGTAATCGAGTTGCGCTACAGTGGTCCCAATAATCTCGCTGGGCGCGCGTTATATTCGCGTGGCACTCCGGCTTTGGTGCGTCCCGAAGTGGCGTCGCGTTTAGTCAGAGCACAGGCATTTCTACAACGTTACCTGTACCGACTAAAAATCTGGGATGCGTATCGACCGAAATCCGTGCAAGCGGAGCTTTGGCAAGTGGCCCGCAATAATGATTATGTCGCGGACCCGGAAACCGGGCCCGGTTCGATGCACGCTTGGGGTATCGCAGTCGATGCGACTCTAACCGATGCTTGTAATCACTTTGTCCGGATGCCTACCGATTTCGACGAGCTCACTCCGGCGGCGATGCTTCATTACCAGGGAACGGATCCCATCACCAGATCACACCTGACTCTCTTGCAGAAGGCGATGGGACGCAGCGGATTCTACGGTCTCCACACAGAATGGTGGCACTTTATCATTTCCAATTGGAGAAAGTATGTTCCAGCAATCGAGACAGAACAGGTAGGACACAAAGCACAGCAAAATGATGACAGATTAGTCTCCCCGAATAGTGCGCAGATCACTACGCCATGATTGAGACGCTCCTGCGGGATTTGCGTCAACCGGAATACATCCACGTTTTGATCAATCCGTTGCCCACCTACGGACTGGCAATGGGTTGGGTAGGACTGGTCATCGCGTTTTTTCTAAAGAGCCGCCGCGCTCAAATCGCAACGTTGGCACTCGTCCTCATCGGCGCCGTCTCGGCCTGGCCGGTTTACGAACTCGGCCAGCAATCCTACGATCGCGTTCTGTCGATGGCCGACACTGACGGGCAAGCCTGGCTCGACGAGCATCAAGATCGCGCCCAAGACCTCATCTATTTTTTTTACGCTCTCGCTCTCGTGAGCGCGGCGGCAATCGTTGTACCGATGAAATGGTCAAAATCTTCCATGCCGCTGGCGCTCGCGGCGATCGTGCTCGGTGCCGTCGTCATCGGAATGGGCACGTATGTTGCACAGGCGGGCGGCAAAATTCGTCATCGCGAATTTCGCAATGAGCCCCCGCCACCGAAAAAGCCCGAACAACAAGGTTAGTTCGAGAATCATAGTTCGATTGCCGCAATGATGGAGTCCAACTGGCGGTGACAGCTCAATTAGATCGTGCTGAGCGCAACGT
>QHON01000073.1 GCA_003218815.1 Verrucomicrobiota bacterium | reverse complement strand
GATAAAAATCGTTTCTTCAGCACTTCCGCTGGGGCTGACCGCATGAAGTTTCCATTGACCCGGCGCAAGTTGCCAAAAAAATCGGCCGTCGTGTCGCGGCAATTGGGGCATGTCGTTTACATACCACTGCACGCCATCGCCAAGGGTGGCGGTGAGCTCGATCATTTGCTGTGAACGCGGGAGCGCGGGATCGATTTCGTAGCGCGCGTTCGCGACCGGATTTGTAATACGCGGATCAGGCCGCACCTGCGCGCCACGCGTGTTGTTCGCGCTCGCGCACCAACCCGCATACTCGCCGGGCAACAACAATTTTCCATCCGGCGAAAACCAATTCGCGGAATCTTCCGTCGGCTCGGTTCCTTTCAAAAACAACTCGCTCATTGTCGATCTTGTGAAACGTGACGGCAGCAGGCCGGTCTCCGCGCAGATTTCGCGGCGGATAAGTCTTTCGTTTTCTTCCGGCGGATCGAGCGGGTGATCGCTCCGCAGCAGTTCATGGATCATCGCTGCCCAGAGCGGCGAGGCGGAACGGACGGCAAACGTGTCGCGCATCGGCCGACCGTCGAAATTTCCGATCCACACTGCGACCGTGTGTTCCTTATTGAAACCGACTGTCCAGGCATCGCGAAATCCGCTGCTAGTTCCAGTTTTCGCGGCGATTCGTTCGTCGAACGCGAGTGGCGAATTCGCGCCAAAGCTTTTTTCGCGCGCGCGATTGTCGGACAGAATGTCGGTGATGATCTCGGTCGCTTCGCGCGACGCGATCCGCTTTATTGGACCTTTGCGTGCCAAACCGGCGTATGCACCCGCAAGATCGACAAGACGAATCTCGGCGTTGCCGAGAACAAAGCCCGCGCCGTAATCGCTTAAGCCGCGACGGAATTCAAAGCCCCACTTTTGTAATTCGTAAAACGTGGGACGCGCACCGAGCTGACTTAGGGTGAAAACCGCGGGGACATTGAGCGAACAGCCAAGTGCTTCGCGCAAACGCACCGGGCCGAGATAACGATGATTGTAATTTTGCGGATCGTAATCAGCGTATTCATTGCGAATCGCATCCGCCGTGTCCGGCAACAGACTGGCAGCGGTGAGGAGATGTCGATCTAACGCGACGAGATAAACGAACGGCTTCAGCGTTGATCCGCAACTGCGAGTAGACATTGCGCCGTTGATTTGATTCGTCGCGTAATTGTCGGAGCCGACCATGGCGCGCACCGCGCCGGTATCGTTCTCGAGGATGACCATCGCCGCTTGCGCGATGTCGTGACGGTTCATCGCCGCGAGATGCGAGCGCAGAAGTTGTTCGGCCTTGAGTTGAAGATCGAGATCGAGCGTCGTTTTGACCGGGCCGCGAAGTCCGGGACGCTGCGCGGTTACTGCATCGACAAAATGCGGCGCGAGCCGCGGCGGATCGAAACGCTTTGCGACCGGCGGCGATTTCTGCAAAAGCAATTGGTCATCGCGCGTGATCACGCCCAACTGCACCAGACGCGCGAGCGAGCGCTCGTACTTAGCCGTGGCAAGTTCCGGATGTCGCCACGGATTGAAACGAGTCGGCGCCTGCGGCAGACCGGCGAGATAAATTGCTTCAGCCAGAGTGAGATTGCGCGCCGCTTTTCCAAAGTACGCGCGCGCTGCGGCTTCGGGACCAAGACGCCGATTGCCGTAGCTGCTGCGGTTCAAATATTCCGCGAGAATCTGTTCCTTGCTCCAACGCCGCTCGATTTTCCATGCGACGATCGTTTCATAAATCTTGCCGATCCAACTACGGCGCTGCCGCCCAGTCGCGATCTTCACCAGTTGTTGCGTGATTGTTGATCCCCCGGAAATGATCCGATGCGATTTCACATTGCGCGCGATCGCAGCGGCGCTTGCGTGCCAGTCCACGGCACCGTGTTGGTAGAAGCGATGATCTTCCAGCGCGACAGTTACACGCGGCAGCCAATTTCCCATTTCGTCGAGTTTTCTCGACAACTGCGCGCGCGCTTCCGGTGACGCGATCTCGGCAATTTCGCGTCCACGACAATCGAATAATGTGAGCGTTCCGATTGCGGGCTGACGCAGGCTTGCCGGCAATGGCAACAGCGAGATCGAAATCGTCAACGCGACGACGACCGCGATGCCGCTAAAAATTATTCGCTGGCGACGTTGCATACGTTCGAGGGTGAGAGTCCGGAGAATCGGCTGTCGTACATCGGCACGACTTGGGTGGCTGGCCAGCGAAACGTTCCGGCCGCGGTTGCACGCGCCAGGACCGAGTAAACGCCGGAGCCCGGCGCGAACGTGTCGAAGTAAAGCAACGTCGCGCGGTCGCGTATCTCCGAGTGTGAAAGATCGAGGACATGATCGCCCGGCGAGTTCGCCGGCATTTGGAAAAATTTCCCAATCATCGCGAGATTCGGGTTCACCACTTCGAGCCCGGCGGGCAATGCATCTTCGAGCGCAACATAGTTTTGCAGTTTTCTCGTTTGCATCCGGTAGGTGATGAGCAATTGATCGCCAAGTTTGAACGGCGCGTTCTTTTCGCCGGTCCGTTTCACTTCAGTCAGATTTTTCACAACGCGTTCGACGCGAAAACCGCGATCGACGCGATCCGTATCGAGATCAGGAGTTGAATACTCCGCCCGCATCAAAAACGTTAGCGCGGTCGTGTTCAGGCCTTTCACCAAAAGGCGATCGTCGATCTTGCGATCGAGCCAGGCGACGGCGCGGCCGTTTTTCGAAACAACACCTTTCGGCTCAGTTGTGCTGTTTATCGCTTCCGCCTTTTCCGCGCCGATCATTGATTTGAATTCGAGCAGCAGCCAAAGATTTTCCTGCGTTGAAAGCGACGCGGACGAATCCATCAACGCGAGCATCCGGTCGCGAATCCGCTGCCTTTTCTGCGGCGTGTAAAGTTTCGGGGCGATCGTGTCGAACGCGAGTGCGGAGATCGCTTCCGCTCGCGTGGCCGAGCTCAGTGTCTTGGGATTAAACGCGCGTTCTTTGATCGGCGCGTCAAGTTCCTTAAGCAATTGTTCTTTCTCGCGCGGCATGATGGCTTGTCGATGAAGCGCGATGGCGAGGAGCGCGCGGCCTTCGTCGCCGGCGTCGTTGCGTCGCAGATACAAATCATGCGATACCGCTTTGAAATCGTCCTCGGTCTCGTACTGGGTGAGAACGAAAAGCGCAAAACATCTTTCAAACGAGGCGGCCGGCATCTGACCGTTCAGGATCTTCTTGAGCGCGCCGGCAAGTTTTTCGCGAAGTTCCTCGGGTGCTTGGAAACCGGCATTGACCGATTCGTTGATCGCCCAGAATGCCTGACAGGTGACAAACGGATTCGCGGTCTCGCCGCCCGGCCAATACGGAAGCGTTCCGTCGGAGAGCAGCGAGTCGTTGAACTGTTTCATGCCTCGCTCGAGCACCTGCCGATATTCGGCGTCCCGCGCAGCGGCATCTGGCAGATAAGCTAGCAAGTTCGCGAGAAAACTGTAACCGAGCAGCTTGGTCGAGATTTGTTCGAAACAGCCGTGCGGATATTCGAGAATCACCGGCAGTCCGGCAATTTTCGGCAGCCACGGCGAGGTCGAGACGGTGACTGCGAGTTTACCGCGACCGCGTTTCCAATCGTTAGGCATCTTCGCTTGGGCGTCGAACTGCGGTCCATTAAACGGCCCAGCCACACTTTCCTTGCGCACGATCGTGGGCGGTTGCACCGGCAACGTGATCTCAATCGCGTCAGACATTTTCGTGTCTGATTTCGCCACCGCTTCGAAACGAATCTTTGCCGGGGCAAGGTCGACATCGTGCACTTGCGCTTTGAATCGAAAGACGGTGGGCGCATCGCGCGCCCCGGTTTGCGCGGCGCGATCGCTGCCGATCAATTTGCAACTCGCATCCGTCGCGCAGCGCGCAGCGATCTCCTCCGAGTCGGCAAAGTTTTGCTGCACGACTGCGCGCAGTTCGACTTCATCGCCATCGCGCAGAAAACGCGGCAGCGCGGCGTTGATAAGCAGCGGCTTGGAAACCTTCACGGTCGCGCTCGCGTCACCGCCGAATTGGTTCGCCTTCGTTTGGCCGACCGCGACGACGCGATACGTCGTAAGATTATCCGGCACAGTAAAATTAAATTCCGCTTTGCCGTCCTTGCCGGTTTTCAAACTGCCCTGCCAAAACGCAAGCGTCTTGAATTCTTTTCGCACGTTGGTCACGTTCGGGACCGCTTCTTC